>DMXI01000253.1 GCA_003483885.1 Microscillaceae bacterium | reverse complement strand
TGCTAAACCGAGGCTACAGCTTTGCTGTGCAGAGCTCACCAAAGGTAAATTAGCGCTGATCAATCACTTTTTTAGCCCAGATTATAACTTAGCCGAAGGCGATCTCTGTTTCACCTTTGGAAATCAGTTATAGAAAACTAATTTTTAAACATACTCTAAATCAAATAAGACCACACTATTTGTATGCATTAAATGTTTTTGAATAATTTTCTTTAGTCACCACCTTACCCGTTTCCAGATAATATTTCAACCCAAAAAGGTGTTTGAGCAAAGATTTTCCCATAGGCTTTCTCATAACGTATTTCATGAATCCAGGAGAGAACGAATTGAATGAAATCATTTTCAGTTCTGTTTGGTCATCATTTATAGAACGTAGCTCATAGGTCGCAGACATTTCGTTTACAAAAGGTAGGTTGTGATTGGTTACCACAATGGTAAAACTATCACTCCCATTTACTTCGGTGATCTTTTCATCAAGAAACAACTTATCACTAAACTTGCAATGTCTAACACTGTTAAGCTCCCCTTCTGTCCCTCCGTTTAGGTAATTAGACGATTGCATTGTAGGATTGTGAATATGAATGTCTCCGTATTGGTTAAACAATACTTCCCATGTTTTTTCTTTAGATACATTTATTATAGTGATATATTCCGACTTGTTCATTGTATGATAGTTTATAAATTAACAGCTGTTTTTACTTTCAATTAGAAATCAAAAACAAGAAATCGTCTCGACGTTTTAACTACATAAAAATAGGGTAAAGATATTTGAGTTGCGAAACAAAAATAAACTTTCCCCCTCATGTACAAAGTACTCAGCAAAGATATGCTAAAGGTCGAGATAATCCCTTATTTATTCTTACCTAAACGAGGTTTTGTTTCTAAGGCTCTCTTAATTAAAATTGTAAACTGCATACTTTATAAGCTCAAAACAGAGGGGATAATGACATTTATTACCGATGTAAAGCCTTTTTAGCAAAACAATACGCTACTATAAGGCGTTTTTTGGCTACCACCGAGTTGGTACAAGTCGGGCTTTTGGAAAGGTCACTGATATCATATTTTGGATAAGCATCATACTAAATAGAGTTTATTTAGTGATGATTTAGGCGGGAGCCATACCCTTGTTTTGCCTGGAGGTAAAAAAGTAGAGCAGCATATACATAGTAAATTTAAACCAGAGGAGAAGTTTCTGAACGCTTTGTTAGTATCGTTTTGCTTGAGCACCACAACAAAGCGTTCAGAAATCTGGCATTACCTAATACCTATTTATTTTAGAAAATTGCCTTGACATAGAACCTTACTAAGGTAGTCGTGCCATTTTGTTTAGCCAATATCCTGATTTCTTTATTGTTTAGGTCAAAGACATAATAGTATTTGTTTCCCACATCACTGGTTACACTGTAGGTAAACACGTCATGTTCTTTGTCGTATTGCTTACTCCTCACATAATAGGTAGACTTGATAGAGTTGGTGGTATGGGTAAACATTGTTTCACTTTTATTCATCACAAACAATGAGGCATCTTCGTAGCCTTTACAATTTTTAAACTTTTGGTAATAGTCACTCCAGGTACAATACTCCCGATACTTACAGCTAAAAGATGTTTGCGCAAAAACGTTCGTGCTTATAATACATAATGCCAGTATGAGCAGATAGCTATTTTTTTTCATTTTTGATGTTAGATTAAGTTAATAATTGTTTGCTGCTGTATAAATCACGCTTGCTTTCAAAATATCCCTCTCTAACTTTTCGGAAAACCTCTTTCAATAATAGTGTCAAGCAAGAAACCTCTAAATACTTGCTCAACCAAGGGTATCATTTGTTTTTGAAGACTGAGATTAGGCTAGAACAAATAACTCAGGTTGTGAGGTAGTGTTTCATTGTGTTATGCTGCTTGAACCAGACCAACATTTAATTATAATTTTGAAATGCAATCTACCTTAACTTACAATAATATTCTATGCGCAACGGACTTCTGCAAGGTAAAACCTTCTTAAAAAACCCTCCTTTTTGAGCCTCTCACTCATAACGCTTAGGCAACCAACCCAAGTGATTGTTTGTATTGGAAAATAAGTTGTGATTGGCATCGTTTCACTTAGACATTTTCAATGGTTTAAGCGGTTTTTTGGGGATTTTTTGGATAATCCACGAGAAATCATTAACTACATAGTTTATATGCCACACTATCAACAAGCCTAACAGTAAATTTTCTATACCACCACCTTTAAAACTATTCCGCAAATGCATGAAAAAATCGAGCAGCAAGATCAAACACTTGCTAACGCTCAACAAAACCAAAATACCACTGTGCAGGCCCAGGCATCACCCTACAAAGCCAAACAAACGCCTGTACAACGTAAGTCAAAACCTCCCATTCAGGCTAAACAAAGTGTACACGAGGCCAAGCAGCAACCTGTACAAAGGCAGGCCAACAACACTGGATTGCCTGATAATCTGAAGTCAGGCATTGAAAACCTCTCTGGTTATTCTATGGATGACGTAAAAGTTCACTACAATTCCGACAAGCCGGCTCAGTTGAAAGCCCACGCCTACGCACAGGGAACCGACATTCACCTGGGAGCTGGACAAGAAAAACACTTGCCTCATGAGGCCTGGCATGTAGTGCAACAAAAGCAAAACCGGGTAACCCCCACTTTACAAATGAAAGGAGGAGAACAGGTGAACGACAGCCCCGCGCTGGAACAAGAAGCCGATGTGATGGGAGCCAAAGCATTGCAGATGAAATGTTCGCCCTGTGAAGTAAAACAAGCCACTCCAGAGGGAAATCAAACCCAACTTAAAACTGCCCAACTTAAAAGCAATACGATACAAAGGTTTACGAAATGGGACGATAGTGGTAAAACCTATCGGGTGTCTGATGATAGCACTGCCGCAGTCGTAGAGGGGTATCCTAATCATGAGCTGTATGCCAAAGCGGGTAAAGCAAAAGCTTCTAATAAAAAGTTGCAAAGTGTAGGTTCAGGCATTGAACTGGAAGAAGAGAGCACTACCAAGCAAGTACCTAAGGGAAGTGGTACCGAAACGCTCAAAAAAGTAGTCCCAATCAACAAAACCCAATCGGGTAAGAATAAAGGCGAAGATATGGAGATCTGGGCCGATTGTGGCAAGAGTTCTGGGGTAGTGGTAGGAAGTACAAACCGTACCGCCCTTTACCGGAGATCTTATTACAAGTTTTTTGGATCGCGGGTGCAATCCACCTCAGCTTCTTCTCCTGGGCTAATGAAAGCAGAAATTATCAAACACTTGTTAGAAACTACTGCCCACCACCAATTACTCGCAGGAGTTGATAAGTCCTCCATTACAAGTACGCTATCCGAGGCTAAAGTTATCAAAACTGCCATGGACAAAGCACTAAAAGATAAGAAATGGGATGTTTATCGCGCAGAAAGAAAGAAATATGCGGCCAAATTGATGTCCTTTTATATTGGCTTGAAAGCAGATGTTAAGGATAACATCGATAAAACGCTGGAGATAAATAAATATGCCAACCCTGACGTAGGGCAAGGCTATACCATGTCGTCGGGAGGGGCCAACTACGCAGGCACAAGTACCTGGAACTTCCACTGGGGAGGAGTAGTCATGAAAAGTGATGATGGCAAAGACAATATTACCTTGGAAAACTATGCAGTAGGTGATGCCTCGGTAAAAAATAAAGATTGGGATTTTGCCATGTATGGTACCGTGAAGAATGGACAAACTTTTCACGACGAACACCATGACACCCATCAACACGGGAAAGATCCTACAACTATGGTCGTTAAAAAGAAATGATAAAAACAATACTTTTCGCTTGCACGATTTTTCTATGTCTTGCAAGCGAATATTCCAACGCACAAACAAAGCCCATGGAAACAAAACAGCCTGCCATTAAATTTGGTGAAAAAGTAACTTTAACCGGGGTGTATACCCCAAGCATTATTGCCAAAAGGAAAGGAAATGGAAAGCACATGGGGCATTACAAAATCGTTGTAAATGATGCCTTGGAGGTGATATTGTTGTCGCCTTATCAGAAAGGTGCTCTGCGCTCTCAGGACGAGGTTCGGCTTTTTGAAGGTAAAAAGGTGACTGTGACTGGTATTATCAGGGAAGATACTTTGTTTTCTGAGCCTTCCCTGGAAAATGAACCCTTATCGGTCAACATTCCAAGTTTTGTCTCTATAGAAGACATTCGCTTGGCAGAGGACTAAAACCAGGGTTTGGAAATTGGAGGGCATTCGCTGAATGCCCTCTTACTATTGACAAAATAAACCTGCTTTGCTCATTTCTCTACCTCTCTTATAACTCAACCTAAATTACTTTTTGTATTGGGAAATAAACCAATAAACGCTTGATTGGTGACGTTTTGCCTTCTCTGCCGTAAATTTCAAAACTTAACTCGTTTTGAAAAAGCGAAAACGCCAAAGTATTCATCTCCCTATTATCAGAATTTTACCTTTCTATTTCACTGATTGTAAATTGTATACTGGCTAGAGTTCAAAGTAGATAATACCTGTACAGATACTCACACAGTTAGGGTTAGACCACAAGCAAGTACTCATAAGCAGGTAATTTAGAGAGATTTTTTTGTAGCCAAAAGATGGTTAATTTTGTCTACATCTAATTACTATCCATACTTAACAATGCCAAGGATTATTTTTGAGCAGTTGGTTGTTCAACATTTTAAAGAAGTGACGACTTTACCCTTTTGCCAATACACTTCTATTCGTTTTTTTGAAATTTTGCTTATTGGAAAGGGTTCGGGTTTGCTAAAAATCAACGACCAGCGGGTGCCTTACGATAATAATCAAATATTTATTTTAATACCCAACGATAAATACAATTTTGAAATAAACACGCCTACTACGCTTTTTTCCATTAAGTTTTTAAACGGCTTTTTTGTAGAGCTACCTTCAAACAAGCAGCAAGGTCAGCAAAAAGAATGGTTTCAAAAAATAGAGACTATGCTGCATGGTACCCAGCGAACCGCGCACCTCCAATTACAATCCAAAGTAGAGGAAAGCAGTATATTTTCATTGTTTACTGTGCTTTGTAATGAGTATAGCAACAAAAACCTAAACAGTGATGTGGTTTTAAAGGCTACCCTACACGCCATATTGCATATTATTTCAAGAAACCTGAGCTATACTCCCACTGAAGGTGCTGACTCAAAAATACAAAATATCCTCAATTACATTCACTATCACATCCATGATACCGAAAAGCTTTCAAGGAAATCATTGGCGGCTATCTTCTACGTTTCCGAAAATTATATCAGCGAGTTTTTTAAACGTGAAATGGGCATTAGTTTTAAAAAATACATTCTAAATTATAAGCTAACATTAGTAGAAACACGCCTCAAATACACTGATTTCACGGTGTCTGAAATTGCCCAGGAATTAGGCTTCACCGATAGTAGTCACCTGGCTAAAACTTTCCTCTCCTACAAAGGAATCTCAGTGGGAGTTTACAGAGCCAATACCCAAAAGACAAGCGATTCTTAAAACCGTCTTTTTTACTAAAACCTCCTTATTTTTTACCAAACTATAGTCAGGAGCCTCCTCTAGATTTGCGGTATAATCTCAACAAGTAATTAACTTAAAAAAAGTAAATTATGGATTACAAAAATTTTCAAACATTTACTGCAGAGCAAAAAGGAGCAATCTTAACCATTACAATTAATTTTGGCCCAGTCAATGTTCAGGGGCAAGAAATGTTAGCAGATTTAAACAGCCTGGCTTTGCGTCTAGAGCGCGATAGAACTGTAAAAGTAGTTATTTTTCAATCAGCCAATCCTGAAATTTGGGTATGTCATTATGATACAAACCTTCTAAGAGATATGTCTACCGAGGCTGTTCCAAGAAACGAAGTAGCATTACTCGATTTACAAGCAGTATTAGAAAGACTTAGCAATGTACCACAAGCCACTATAGCCAAAATTGAAGGCTTTGCCAGAGGAGGTGGTCATGAAATGGCTTTGGCTTTGGATATGCGTTTTGCCGCTAGAGGCAAAGCTAAATTCATGCAAATGGAAGTAGGTATGGGAATCTTACCTTGTGGTGGTGGAGCTTCTCGTATGGCCAGACAAGTAGGCTTAGGCAAAGCACTTGAAATTATTTTGGGCGCACAAGATTGGGACGCAGACCAAGCCGAAAAATGGGGTACCATCAACAAGGCGCTTGACGCAGATGAGATCGGACCTTATGTAGATGCTTTGGCAAAACGTATTGCCCAATTCCCAGCGGAATCTATCCAGGCCTGCAAAAGAGCGGTATATGCATCTATTGATCTACCAATTGCTGAAGCGCTCAAAGAAGAAGCTTACCAGCTTTACCAGGCAACAAGTAAAACTCCTGCGATTAAACGTTTCACGGTAGCAGATGAAAAAGGCTTGCAGTATGATCTTGAAAACCAAAGAAATTGGGAAAATATGGTCATGGACGTACAAGAAATCAATTAATCGTTTAACCACCGATTAATTTTGAATACCAGTTAAGCCATCCCAAATTTTGTGGATGGCTTAGGTCTTTTACTCATTACTTGTAGGCATTGAAGACCAATTACCTACCAATAAGTTTACTTTCCCACCTTCGCTGCATATCCTCACAAACCGATGTACCAGCTCAATATAGGCTTAGAACAAGAAGGTAAGAATGGCTTTCAACATCATACTAAGAGCAATGGTACCCAATAATAGATTATTGAGTTGATGATAATTTTTATCTGATATTTTACCAATAATTTTCTTTCCGATAAATGTACCCACAATTGCCATGCTACCCAATAAAATCAATACTTGAGTATATTGATAGAAATCAAAATGCATGACACTGGAAAAAACCAGGATTTTGCTGCACTGAGTAAGGGCCTGACATACCGATTTGGTGCCCACAAGTGCTTCTTTAGTTACGTTATTAAACATAAAAAAAGAAGCAATGAAAGGGCCCGTAACTGCGACAATCATCCCTAAAAAACTGGACACAAACCCTAACCCTATAAAGATATTAGGATTGACTGATTTGTTTTCTTGCTTGGGCAACAACACCGTGGTCATAATAAAAGCGCCTACCAGAAACTCCAGCAACAATGGTGGCAACACGCCAAAAAACAGCCCGCCCAGGTAAGCACCTGGTATCAGTAAGATGGCAAACCTGGCTACAATGTCCCAACGTATTGCTTTGATGTACACAAATACTCTGGACGTGTTTCCTATGAGCTGCACCCCACTATGAATGGGGATCGCTTCTTTGATGCTGACTACCCAGGTAAGTACCGTGAATAAGATGGCTCCACCCGCCAAACCAAACACTGCACTAACAATGGATGCAACAACGGCAGTAAATAATAGTACAACAAGTGCCCCGGTGTTCATCCTGCTTTTAGTTGCTGGGTGTACTGCTGATACGCCTGCATCAATTCCTGATTCATTTGATGAGCCACAGTAGTCAGGTTTTGGTATTCGTTAAGTAAATGTTCTTCCAGCATGATAGGTTTTACATCGCCCTGCAATGACTTGCGGTGGGCACGGCCTAGTTGGGTACCTACCGAATACACAATATCTACTTGTTCTGAGGTGTTCAGATTTGCTTTCACTTTAGCGTTTTTGGGAGGTATTTCTCTGCCCCAGTATTGTTTGGACTGATAAGTAGTATAGCCCAGACGCTGTTCTATACCAGGAGCATATAGTTTCGAGGCTTCTATCATCCGAATGCCATGGTGTTTAAAAGGATTGTAATACCACTTATTATCAGGGTCTTGATACACAGTTTTAATATCCAGGAAAATGCTGTTGCCTTTATCTTGATCTTGAGGAGATAGTACAATCAAAACACGTTGGTTTCCAAAGGTTCCGGTAGCCTGACCAGCTTCAGTAATCTGATGGGAACGCAATAGCTCAAGCTCATCTCTGCTTTTGAGAAAACCTTTCAACAATGCATTGATATCCTGATCATCGGTATTCAATGGGTTGTTGCGCATGCGTTTTGCCCATTTGATGTTTGCCTGTAGATATTCCTCGGTGCTATTGTGCCACACTGTAAACTTTGCCCGGTTTACTTTGGTAGATATAGGCTTATAAGGAAGCTGAGGCGCTCTAAAGCCACGCAAATAGCCTTCTAGAAAATATTCCAACACAAAGTCAGACAAAAAGCTTTTCTCTGGCTTGTCTCTTTTGAGCGATATGGAGGCCAAAAAACGTACAATGTCCCAGGCATAAATACCCAGGCGAGACCTATCAAAATCTATCATAGCGGCTCCTTCATCGTTAATCGTGTAATTTTCGATATGAGGGTTCCCATGCAAAAAAACTCTTGGTACACCTTTGTGCTCATAGAGTTGGGTAAACCTTCGCTGCATGGGGATGGCCATGTGTCTAAAATAAAGAAAAGCTCCTCGTTCATTATCGAGGTATTTTTTGGATAAATTACTTGTATGATTCTCTGGGGTTTTTAGAAATATATTCATAAGTATACATTATTCATTTATGTTAACTTAAAGAATTGTTAACACAAAGATAATATTAAAACTTATAAAGTTAATTAACTTAACCTTTTATTTTGAATAGAACCTGTCAGAGCAATTACGTAATTGTGAGTAAACTTCTATAAATAAAGCAATGAAATTGTGCCATAGATGTAAGTTTTACTTCTGTTTTAACACCCTCTTGTGTGGGTTATAGGGTACTAAAACAGGGCATCAAATAATGGAACTTTCAACACCTCACGCTTCAGGTGTATAAATTCAATAAAATGATTAAGTGCTTAATATTTGATTGTGACGGAACACTGGTTGACAGTGAGTTTCTCTGTAATCTCGGACTTGAAATTAAATTAAGAGACTACGGCATAGAAACTTCTGCGCATACAATGATAGAGAAATATCGAGGTGGAAAGCTGGCTCATATTCTAAAGTCCATAGAAAAAGCGCATGGTATCTTGTTAAAAGATGATTTTGTGTCAGCATATCGCAAATTAGTAGATGAACTTTTTGAAAAAGAATTAAACCCATGTGAAGGAGTATCCGAATTTTTAGCGCTCAACACACTTCCCGTATGTGTGGCGTCAAGTGGGCCAGTACAAAAAATCAATAAAGCGCTTGAAATAACTGATTTGAAGAAATACTTCGACACTCATATATTCAGTTCTTACGAGATAAACTCGTGGAAACCTGACCCGGATATATTTCTTTATGCAGCACAAAAGATGGGGTTTCGGCCTAACGAATGTTTAGTAATAGAGGATAGCCTCAAAGGAATTGAAGCTGGATTAGCTGCAGGAATGAAAACGATATTATTTGACCCAATGAACCTATACCCTCATATCAATAAAGTGCCACGTATTGACAAAATGAATCAATTAAAGCATATAATATCAGCGCATAATAAGACGTACAGTTAGCATATTAAATAATTATTGATCAGTAAATACTTTCATTCGATGCTCTTTTGCCCAAGCATGGATTGCCACAATCACTGACTCTATACTTTCCCCATGCTCAGTTAGTCCATAAACTACAGAATTGCCTGAAATGGTACTTTTTTCTGAATAGACCATTTTATTCATCTCGAGATACCTTAATTCTTTTATCAAGATTCGCGGAGTAATTCCTTCGAGTGTATCCTTTAATTCGGAGAAACGTCTAGGTGACTCACATAAATAGGCCAGGATTGGACCTCGCCACCTTCCGCCAATGAGTTCCAAAACATCAGTTACGTCTCTAATCCTTATTTTTCTGTCTTCTTCGGTCATAATGGTATCCTAAAAGGTACTTAAATAGTTTAGCAATGGTTGGTGCCATTTTCAGGCTAACGGTATATTGTTTCCATAAAAATCAATTTAAAACAATGGAAAAAATGTCTAAAAACAATTTAACACAAAAATTCAGTAATGGAACAATAATAACTCATTGGCTTACAGCACTCCTCATTTTATTATTGTTTCCGATGGGAAAGTACATGTCAGATATAGAAGCCGCAGAAAAGATGGGGTTAATAAAAGTTCATGTCATACTCGGAATGCTTGTCTTCATAATGACTATCATTAGAAGTTGGCTGTTTTTCAAGGCACCTAGGCCCGAAGATTTAAAAACAGGTTCTAAGTTTAACGACAAATTAGCAGTATGGATACACAACGCTTTTTATTTCCTGCTTTTCGGGATATCTATTTCTGGCATAGGCGCCATGATTTTAGGTGGTTATGGAAGTGCGCTCATCGGTGGAAACCCTGATTTGATTTTAAGTAAAGGCGAAATAGTGCCACTAAAAGGTCACGAAATAATGTCGTTAATCATGATGATCCTCTTAGTGATGCATGTCATTGGAGTGGTTAAACACTATATTCTAACCAAAGAAAATACAATCAAAAGAATCTTTTGGTAGATAAAGATAATAACCACAAAAAGTATCAATGCAAAAAACTTAATCAATTGATCAGGAGATTTTTTGGCTGTTATAAAGCTACCGAAAACCTGATAGGTAGCGTATTTTTCGTCCATACTTCTGAGTTTAAGGACAAAAAAAGATAAGATCAGTCATTCTCCTGGTATCAATTACCCATCCTTCAAAAACACTTGAAACAACAAGGAAAAGCAAACCCATAATTAAAGTACTCCTGGTCATTGTTATCCATCAACGAAAAACCAAAAAATATACAAGCTTCGAAATTTTGTATAAAGCCTTCAAGTGGCGCTCCCCTACCTTTGTGTTATTCTTTTTAATAACTAAAAAACAACTAAATATGAATGCGAAAGAATTTGGCAAACGAGGGTGGACTCCCGAAAGATTAGGAAGCTTGAATGGTAAAACCTACGTAATAACCGGAGCCAACACCGGAGCAGGTTTTGAAGCTACTAAGATATTGTTGAGCAAAGGCGCAGAGGTGATTATGCTCAATCGAAATGAAAAAAAATCTAATCAAGCCATTGCCGACCTTCAGGAAGAATTTGGGGCAAATACTAAAGTTTCATTTATTCAAATGGATTTGGCAACGCTTGATTCGGTACGCAATGCAGCCCAAAAGGTAACGAATACGGTTCCCAAAATTGATGCTTTGATTTGTAATGCAGCAGTTGCGCAAGTAGCCAAGCAGGCATTTACGTCAGATGGCTTCGAAAGCCAACTGGGTATCAACCATTATGGGCACTTTTTACTGATTAATCTACTATTTGATAAAGTAGAGCAATCGAACGGAAGAATTGTGATAGTTGGAAGTGAAGGGTATAAAATGGGACTGAAAACAATTCAGTTTGAAGACATGAATTGGGATAAGAATTACCACCCCAATAAGACCTATTGCCATAGCAAGTTGGCTCAAATCATGTTTGCTTATGAATTGCAACACCGAATCAAAAAAGCCAATAAAGAGGTAAAAGTATATGTATGCCATCCAGGAGCTTCTAAAACATCATTGATCAATAAAGATACGCCCTTCATGACCAGGGTTACCTGGTCCATTTTGTCGGCATCGCCTATGGTCCAATCTGCCGAAAAAGGTGCTTATCCAGAAGTCATGTGTGCTACAGAAAACAATCTAAAACAACAAGCTTATTATGGTCCAACTGGCAGGATGTATTGGGGTGGTCCAGTGGGCGAATGTAAATTGGAAGCGTTTGCTTTAGATAGAGCCGTGGCGGGTAAGCTTTGGAATGTATCGGAAAAGGAAACCAATTGCCAGTGGAATTTTTGATTCAAACAATTAAAGGAAACTGTAAAACATTGAACCATGGATATATTAAAAGCCTCTGTTGAATGGGCAAAAGACGAAGTTTTTTCCTCCACATTTTTCATCCTTTTTGGGGTTATGTTTGTATCGGCTAGCATCGGTTTTTGGCAATTAGGAAAAACCGACGTTGCTAAAGCATTCCTATTGCCTACGTTGGTAGCAGGTGTTTTACTTTTGACTCTAGGACTTGGGCTATTTTTCACCAATCAATCAAGAACTAAAAGTTTTCCTACCACTTATAATAACGATGCCTCAGCCTTTGTAAAAGCAGAAATAGGACGAACCGAAAAAATAATGACAGACTATCAAAACATTGTCTTCAAAGTCATTCCCTGGATCATTGTAATTGCCGCATTATTAATTGTTTTTATTGATAAACCCATTTGGCGAGCAGTCGGCATCACCACCATTGCAATGATGGTGGTTATTTTATTGATAGACACGCAGGCCAACGCCAGAATTGAAGCCTATTACAAACAATTGGTAGTAGCCGAAAAAGACCTGAAAAATTAAACAACTCAAATGAAGCATTTCAAAACATTATCCGCTTATTTCGATTACATGCAATTACCTCGGCCCGAACACCCTATGTTGAGTGTTTTGTGCGCAACAGAGGATGGATTTCTTCCTTGCCCTAAAAAAAGCTCACCACCGATTACAAATGCTTGTTATAGTATTAGCTTGAAAAAGATCGTCAAAGGTGATTTAAACTATGGACGAACAAAATATGATTTCACGAACGGGGCAATGGTTTTTATGGCGCCAAGGCAAGTGTTGCAATGGGATAGCAGCGCCGTTTTTGAGCAAAAAGGCTTCTCGATCAACTTTCATGAAGATTTTATCAAAGGCACTGAATTAGCCCAAACTATTAAGAAATATGGATTCTTTTCGTACTCAGCCAATGAAGCCTTACACCTTTCGCCAAAAGAAGAAAGGCAGATGGAATCCATTGTAGAAAATATTGAAATAGAGTATCACAACAACCAGGATGCGTTTAGTAAAGATATCATCATTTCTCAATTAAGTACCCTTTTAAAGTATGCCAACCGTTTTTACGAAAGACAGTTTTTAAACCGAAAAGAACTATCAAGCGATTTGTTAGAGCAGTTTAATCAACAGTTAGTAACATATTTTGAATCGGGACAACTGCAAGAAAAAGGTATCCCAAGCATAGAGTTTATCGCAGATAGAATGTTGGTATCGCAACGCTATCTGAGTGATACGCTCAAAAAAGAAACCGGTAAAACCACCACTGAGCATTTGCAATTTTACTTGATTGATGAAGCCAAGAATATCTTATTAAAACCAAACAAAAGTATTGCTGAGGTAGCCCATGAATTGGGGTTTGAATACCCACAATATTTCTCAAGAGTATTCAAAAAGAAGGAAGGGTTAAGTCCATCAGCATATATAGAAAAATATAAAATGAATTAAAAAAAGCGATTGCAACAAAGGCTAAAAAGATCAACTACGGCCAATCAGCCATATATCAAGGTTATAGTTCAAAAAGAAAAGGCACAACAGAGCAGATTTCAGAGGTAGATATTATTTTGCAGATCACATAATTTTTTAAGGGCTCAAGTCATGATCGATATCAAGTTTTATGAAGACATCAACGAATATGTGAACGCATTGGGACTTCCGCCCATGAAATGCGAAGAGTTTTATATTGTCAAGTTTGAACCTGAATATGTGATTAAAAACACGAGCTTTTCGTACCGACATGATTATTTCGAAATTTCATTCGCTATCGGTTATGATGCAACGGTTACGGTGGGAAAAAATATCCTCAATCCTTTAAACCTGAACTTATCCTTTGTTTCACCTGGGCAAATTACTACCTGGAATGTGCAAGATGTTGATCCAGATTCCATTAGCTTCATGGTTTTGTTTAGGCCCGATTTTCTACTATTTGCCGAAGACACATTAAATATCTACCGAAACTTTCCATACTTTAATCATTTTACTTCACCGGGCTACAGTCTCGATAAAAGGCGGCAGGATTTATTCATTGAATTATTTCAAAAAATGCACGCTGAATATAATACGGTAACCAAAGACGCTCTGGAAGTAATGAGAGCCTACCTAACCATCTTTCTTTTTAAAGCTAAAAAAGAACTGGAGTTCACTGAAGAAACAAATTTTACAAGGGATAGAAGTCAGGAGATCGCTTTTAGTTTTGAAAACCTGGTAATAGATACCAAACACAAGCGTCAACCTATTGAGTATTACGCGCAAAAAATGAATATAAGTGCTATCTATCTGGCGGAGTGTGTCAAGAAGGTCACCAGCAAAACGGCCAAGCAGGTAATCGACCAATACTTGATCATGGAGTCTAAATCTCTCCTAAAACAATCAAACAATTCAATCGCAGAAATAGCCTATGCTTTAGGTTTTGAAGATGCCTCATACTTTGTAAAGTACTTTAAGCGATACACAGGGCTAACCCCTAAGCAGTTCAAGCTTGCACATTGATTATTTCTCTTCTTATCTAAACCATCATTTGTTCGTTTCGCAATGGTATAAAACCTTAATTTTTACCATTTAAACATTATTTATCACCCATAAACAATGTTTTCCTATCCCTTTCTTTGCAGGCAACTAAAAAGAAATGGACAAATGAAAAATCTGGCAACAGTCATTATATCAATATTAACGCTTGCAACCTGTACAGCTCAGAGTAGTTCCCTGATCAAGAAAAACCCCAAAGGATTATTTGATCCTACTTCAGTTTGTTTTGTTCAAACGGTAAGCGCTCCAACAAACGGCAAGTACCTTTTTGTGGCTGGTCAGGTAGGTTCAGCATCCGATAAAGAAAGCTCTTTCAAAGATTTTAGAACCCAAACTCGAACTGTATTCAAAAACCTGCGCATTGCCCTCAAAGCCAATAATGCTTCACCCAAAGATGTGGTAAAGCAAACAGTCCTCATTGTAGATTATAACTATGACAAACTTGAAATTTTAAAAGAAGAAGCGCGAAAGTTCTACGGAGATAGTTTTGCAGCATCTACCCTCATTCCTGTTCCCAGGTTGGCTATCGATGGCATGCTCATAGAAATAGATGTGACCGCTTATATAAAAAACTAAGGTTACAACACCGCATTTAATAAACCTACATAAAAAACAAAATCATGATAGATAAGGAAAAATTTACCGATTGGCTTCAGGCATATGGACAAGCTTGGGAAACACTTAATCCTGACGCCATCATTGAGATATTCTCAGAAGATTCACTTTACTACGAAACGCCTTTTGCTGTCCCCTTCAAAGGGAGAGAAGGTATTCATCATTATTGGACAACCAATGCCCTGGCCACCCAGAAAGACGTGAGCTTTGGCTATGATGGAGCAACAGTTTCTCAAGAAACAGGCTTAGCGCATTGGTGGGCCACTTTCACCATGACTGCTACTGGAGAGAAAGTTGAAATTGATGGATACCTGCTGGCTGAATTTAACAGTGCCCTGCAATGTACCTGCTTTAGGGAATGGTGGCATGTCAAAGAGAATCAAGACAAGTCATAAGACCTGATTTAATAAAGATGGGTTGCAAAAAACTAAGCAGCCTGGGTTTAATAAATCCTCACCACTTTGCCTATTTACTCAAAGCAATGATGTACACAAAATAATTACATATGAAAAAAACTGGGTATAACACAGAAAACCTCGGGCAACTACCCTGGTTTAATTGGGGACTGGATGTATCAGGTGCCAAGGATTTCTTTTTTGTCACTGGCACCTGTGATTACAATCACAAAGGAGTTATAAAAAATCCCAATGACCCTATTGGCCAGACGAAACAAATTCTTGCATACATGGAAGAGGTTTTTTCGCAAGCGGGCTATACTAAGCAAGACATTGTCGCTATTAATTGGTGTGTAACCAAAGACGTTAATCCAGCACAAACCAGGGCCATTTTAAAGGTTTGGGAAGATTACATTGATGACTTGGAAGTCAAACCAAGCGGCGGGACCTGGAAATACATTCATGCCTTAATTGATCCGGGTATGATGGTAGAACTGGAATTAATCCTGGCCAGATAAATACGTCTAAAGCTCATTTTTCATTGTCAAGGCGAAATACAATTATGAAACGATCAAAATTAGTCCTATTCATAGGCCTGTTATCAATCATGGCTTGTCAGAATAAACAAGATTCTACTGAGTCTAATAAAACATCAAATCAACAAAAAATGAATTCTACAACTCCAGGTAGCTGGATATTCCCTGAGAAAAAAATTCCCACTCCTTCAGCATCAAGTAGCCAGTTGAAAAAAATTCTTTCCGGTGAACCTGTACCAAATATCGCAGAAAATAAGCGATTTACGATCGTCAATGAATCGGTAAGGAAGGGATTCGTACAAGAGCTTGATGGATACACGATTGATGAGGTAAAACGACTTAAGAAAGCATATAAGGTGTCTTCGAAAAAAGAAATCATCCAGGGAGTTACTGTCAGATACCTCACCCCTCTAAAAATCAATGAGTACCATGCCAATCATTTGTTTATTCACATGCATCCTGGAGGTCATATCTTTGGAGGTGGAGAAGCAAGTATCCATGAAGGTATCCTTATTGCGGCATTGGCTGGCATCCAAGTCATATCCATTGATTATAGAATGCCTCCGGCTCACCCTTACCCCGCGGGTCTGGAGGATGTACTTACAGTCTATAAAGAACTCCTTAAGAAAACCCCTGCTGAGCATATTGCCATGGGAGGTTCTTCTGCGGGCGGAGGCCTGGCCCTTGCCACTATCCATCAATTAAAAGCATTAAACCTTGATTTACCCAGTGTCATCTTTGCGGGAAGTCCCTGGGCTGACTTAACTAAAACAGGAGATTCTCATTTTACCAACGAAGGAATAGACCATATACTCATTAGTTATGACGGGTGGTTAAAAGATGCGGCTAAATTCTACGCAGGGAAAAACGATATAAAAAACCCACTCATTTCACCAATATATGGCGACTTCAGTTCATTCCCGCCTACTTACCTGGTAACAGGAACCCGAGATTTGTTTTTAAGTGATGTAGTGCGAACACATCGAAAATTAAAACAAGCGGGTACGCTAGCTGAACTCAATGTGTACGAGGGGCTTTCGCATATTGATTATTTGATTAATGCTAATATTCCCGAATCAAAGGAAATATTTGAGGAACTGGCTAAATTCTTAAAACAACATCTTAAGTAGGCTAAAACAATGGACATTGAGCAAATTCAACATCCTAAAAAGGTCATTTTGACCACCTAATGGGAAGTAAGCATATCTAAACCAGATGTAAGCACAAGGCATCGTCTAGAAGTAATCCGAAAAATGTTTCCAAGAGTAAAAAACATAGCATAAGTTTTATACCTTTGATGCACTATATGAACAAGGATTTTTACTTATTGCTGGACACTTGCCTGTGCTGCGCATACGCGGTTAATATTTGGCTAGAGGAGTTTCAAGGTCACGAAAATTTCAAAGGGGTATTACTTCGAGAGGCCCCACCTTCTGACACCCTCCTCCAACAAAGAAATGAGTTTCACCTTCGCCACGCTGGTCAAAAAACTCCCCATA
The DNA here is from genome assembly GCA_003483885.1 of Microscillaceae bacterium. Taxonomy (GTDB): domain Bacteria; phylum Bacteroidota; class Bacteroidia; order Cytophagales; family Microscillaceae; genus Microscilla. The sequence goes on along the minus strand of DMXI01000253.1, from coordinate 33,318 downwards.
AGGCCCTGCTTGATGAACTTCGTGAACTATACCCTTACATTGACGAAGCAGAAGAAGCCATGATTCGTTTATTTGGAATCCCTCAATATTCTATCAATGCTTCACCAAATACTTTCTTTTTGGGCAAGAATATCAATGGAAATGCTGCCCAAGACTGGATGCAAAAAAATATTGGAGATAGCCAACCTCTTATATTTTCTCATCTTGGTCAAATCGTAAAACCGTGGTGGATTCAAGTAGCGGGAGGGTATTTGTTTAATGTACACTCGGCGGTTTTGCCTTATGCCCGGGGAATCAATGCCATAGAAAATGTTGCCGCTAGTCAAGAGGTGGTGCTTTTTAAACAATCAGCTGGATTGTCTATCCATCTCATCGACCAAGGCGTAGATACTGGTGCCATCATTAGTGCCTTAAGGGTAAACGAACCGTTCCGCTTCGACTCCATTTGGGAGTTAAAGGGGTATGTTTATAAAATGGGGTATCACGCATATGTTGATGTAGCCAAAAGATTTATTTTCAACGATCCATTGTTGCCTGCATCTATTATGAGTAATCCCGACTTATGGGGACCAAACTTTAAATCCAAAGATTTTACCGAGCAACAAAAACGACGCGCTGAGGAGGGTTATTTAGCCATGCAAGCAAAAGAACGCTTAGGCTAATCTCCATCTTTGCTCGTACGCTCATGAATCGCTCGAAACATTCAATAACTCTCATAAAAAAATAACCCGCCAGCTTTAGTAAACAATCAGAAACATCGTACGAAACCAAAGCCAACGAGTTGATAGTCAAATATATCAGTTAAAAACTGAGCGCAAAAAATTAGGTTTAATCCAATACATCGCTCAAGTAATACTCGATCCAGTTGCGCATGCCTTCGTGGCTAATCACTACTGGATAAGCTTCTGAGCCCATGTAATGTTTACCTGAGCCAATTTTCTCCATGGGTACTCCTACCCGGCGAAAAAGCTCATAGATTCTCTTATCGGCCTCGGCCAAAAATATGGCCCCAGGGTGCTGGGTAATCTGCCTAAAGGAGTGATACAATAGCTCAAGAAACATATTGCGGGAGGAAAATCCAGCAGCCTTGGCTTTTTGCTTATTCACTGCCAAACGGCCGCCATGCCAAATGCGATGAGGACTAATATTGAACTCTTTGCTCAGTTGTTTTACATCTACTCCATATTCCACTTCTGCCGGTAACAATACCAAGTCAGTTTTGCGGGTGACTTTCATGGTACCCACTATTTCATTGCGGGAGTTCATAAAACCAAAATAAACGGAGTGGGGGAAATAGGTCTGGTCTTCGTGATGCATGGTTGCCAGATCTTCCGGGGTAAGCTCCCAGGGTTGCTCGTCGGTTACGCTGTTGAGGTAAACGTCGTAGACGAATCGGGTATACTGTGAAAGTTCTGACCAACCGATTTTGTACAAATTTAATGCACGGTAGTCTTTCAAAAATGTTCTCTCCAGAGTACATTCCTGAATTTTTGGGCTTGAAGGTATGCCTGCCATAGTCAAACTAATTGCCTTGATCTGATTAGAAAACTTAATTTGCCTTACTGAAGAATGCGCTGTAGCATTTCTTAATTTTTACACAAAAGTAGGTATGAATTAGAAATTATTTGAGTATTGCCTTACATTATAAATTTCATTGTATTACTTACCAAAATATTAAAATTACCTACTTTGTTCCTGTTCCTGATTATCGCTTTAACTGATTGTTTAACGAATTGTTTTCAAATTTCGGATATTTTAACAAAAAAAATACTCAAGTAAGTTTTAAGTCGATTTAAGAAAAACAATTGTATTGCCGAATTTTTCCCTTGAATATCTTTTGTAAAAAAGGTTGAATTGTAACTGATTTTCTGGCCAGACAAGGTACCAGAATAAGCCTTCAATCAAGGGAGGTTAGACTTTGTTTATGATGGGGGTTTTATATTAAAGTAGTAAGACAACGATGAATTGATAAGTGGCTATGAATCAATAAGGTTTGAAGGTGTTGATAGGTACGACAAACCAGTAAAATCACTCCTTCATTTGACATAATAATCAACGTTCTTACATTGGGGTTCAACAACACATGGATAAATTAATCTCACACATCAAAAGTTTAATTTCAATCTCAGATTATCAATTGGAGATTGTGTTGGATAAGTTGGTAGAAAAAAAATTTTCAAAAAAAGAAAATTTACTCTATATAAATAATTACGCACATGAGGTATTTTTCACTTTATCGGGATGCGTAAGAACCTATGTTTCCGATTTTAATGGAGTAGAACACAACCTTTCGTTTGCCATGGAAAACTGGTGGTTTGGGGACTTACAAAGTTTTCTTAACAAAACACTGGCTATCCATAATATTCAGGCGCTGGAAGACACCCTTGTATTATCTATCAATCAAGAAAAATGGCAGATTCTAATCCAGGAAGTCCCTGAATTTGTCAATTATTTGAACATCTTATTTCGCAACTCTATGTTTGCTCAACAAAATAGGATTGTACAAAGCCTCTCCTTGACTGCAGAAGAACGTTATCATCTCTTTTTAAAAGAATATCCCAGTTTAGCTCAGCGCATTTCACAAAAACACATTGCTAGTTATTTAGGCATCACTCCTGAATTTTTGAGTATGATCCGAAGTAAAAAGAATAAGTGACTAATGTTACGCATGAGTGAATTTCGAACATTGATTAACGAACTTCGATTTTTGAAGTGACATAAGTGATTTCGCTCGTATTTTTGTAAAAGAATAAACCGTCTACTCTCAATAATATAGTGATAATCAGACGATGATCTCTTTTATTTTTAAGAGACAGACCATTTTCATAGTATTCGCCTTCATTCTTCGGTTCAGTATTCGTTAATCACGATTCATTATTCAAAATTTGCGTAACTTCAGTAAGTGATTTGATTTCTTAAACTACTTTAATGTTTTATCAGAATTGGTTGCTGACCTTTGTATAAACAAAAGAAGGAAGTATGCTGGCTAAAAAAGTCATTAAAATATCATTGATCATTCCAATCGTCGCTATTATTTCTTCTACTGTATTTTTTACCCATAAAAAAGACAACAATATGGATACTCAAGTAACCCTGGAGAACCTCCCAATAAGAGATGGAAGCCGCCCCGAAACAACGAATACCAATCCACATACCCAATTGACTCAGCAGCCCAAAGACACCTCATACACTAAAGACTTAATGGACTGGGCCTTTACCCTTCACCATATAGAAAGACAACCTAGTGCGGTTTCTGTTCCTGGTGCTATTGCCATGTGTATGGATGATGCTCATACTTGTGATAACTGTAATGCCTTTATGGTTGGAACTGAGTTCGCTCATTTTCACCCTCACCCAGATTATAGCTTGCACTTGGGCCTTCCCAAAGCTGACGCAGAAATCATGATAGATAAAGGCTGGGGTGAATGGCATCCATTGATTAAAAGAGGTTTTCTTCCTCCAAACATTGTGATGATGTATGCCCCAAGAAATCAAGAAGAATTAAAAGTGGCTAAATTTATTTTGGGTCGCTCGTATGCTTATGCAAAAGGACACATACAATAAATACTATTTTACAGATATAGTATTTTTGCCAACAGAAGCAGGCTTGTAACTCAGGTCTGCTCTTTTTGGATTATTGATTACCTATGCCATGGCCTCACAAACTACTTCTATTCTAAAATAATCAATATCTTACAGCTCAATCACAGAAGAAGCCAATGAAAATCGAGAACCATTTTGTGCGCAGGCAAGACCACATTAACGAAGAAGAAGCCAAACACATTCGACCTCAATATCGACTGAAGGACGACTTGGATGTAGAGTATTTTCAGATTCATAGTGGGCAGTCGGTCAGAGAAGCATATGGTTCATATATGGCGCCTATCCGTTACCCTTATTATTTTGTGGCCATGCTAAAGCAAGGACAGGTAGAGATCAACCTGGGCTTGAGCGAATTTACGGCCGAGCCTTATGCCTTGTGGTTTGCCCCTCCTCGGGTGATTTACAGCCTTTTGGTATCTTCAGACCATTTGGATGCTTATTATTTTACATTTAGCAAAAGCTTCGTAAACCTATATTCCGAAAGTAGTCAGTTTTTGTCTACGCTTAAGTTATTTAATCAAACGCATCAACCTTACCTTGAACTAGATCAAGCTACTGGTACAGGGCTGTTTCGTAGGTTTGAAGAACTCCATCAGGAATTTCAGCACCAGAAACTCCACCAACAGCAATTGATTGTAACCGAGGTAAAATCAATCTTATTAAAAACCGACCGACTGTTTTGTGAAAAATACGACCAACTTCCCGAAGAGACCAAAATGCGGGCTCATTTGTTGCATCGTTTCAAAGCGCTCATAGAAACCCACTACGCTCAAAGGTGGCCTATCCAGCAATACGCCGAACAGCTCAACGTACACCCCAATTACTTAAACCGAGTCGTAAAAAAAGAATCGGGTAAGACTTCTTCGGCTTTGCTCGACGAAAGAATCATCCTGGAAGCCAAATCCCTCTTGGTGCAAACCGATTTATCTGCTTCTGAAATTGCTTATCAGCTTAACTTCTCTGAACCTTCTCATTTCTACCGATTTTTCAAAACCCGCACCGGATTGACCGCCCAAAACTTTAGAAAAGAGCGAAAGGTTTGAATCTGACATTCAATGGTTTGATCTGGTCATATTCCTCTCTATAGGTTTTCCTGACATTTGTATTGTAATTATTCACTAAACAATTCAATACAACATGAATCAAGTAAAAATAGGAACTCAAGGCCCCGCAGTATCTCAAATTGGTTTAGGCACTTTAACCCTTTCGGGTTTGTATGGAACCACCACCGAAAAAGATGCGATCAAAATAATTCATCACGCCAAGGAATTGGGTATCAACCATTTGGACACAACTGACCTAATGCAAGGGGCCAATGAAAAGCTCTTGTCAAAAGTAATCAAAAGCCGTCGTTACGATTATGTAATTGGCAACAAGTTAGGGTTTATAGAAACTGAGTCGGGTATGGTTACCGATGGCTCTCCTCAATATTTAAGGTCTGCGGTAGAAAACAGCCTTCAACGACTGGGAACCGATTATATAGACCTTGTCTATCTGGTAAGGGTTGATCCTAATATACCGTTGGAAGAGAGCATTGGCGCACTCAAACAAATGGTAGAGGAAGGTAAAATTGGCTACCTTGGTTTATCTGAAGTGGGTATTCAGGAGATTGAGAAGGCCCAAGCGATTCACCCCATTGTGGCCATACAAAATGAATACAATATGCTGCATCGTGACCCAGAGGCTGAGCTGCTTGATTACCTAAGATTAAATAATATTTCGCTCACCGCTTATGGCGTGTTTAGCCACGCCCTATTGACTGGCAAGGTTCGAGCCGGCCAGACCTTTACTTTTCCCGATCCACGCAGTTATTTACCAAGATTTCAGAGAAACAATTTCAAACACAATCTCGCAATAGTCAATCGCTTGCAGGAAGTAGCCGCTTCATTGAGTCTCACTTTGCCCGAGTTAGCCGTGGCTTGGTTGCTACACCAGGGAGGCGAAGTGTTGCCTTTGCCAGGTGTTTCTAAAGTATCACAAGTAGAAAGTCTTATCAAGGCTTCACTGGCCAGGCTAAGCCCCGATACATTGCAACAAATAGAAGAAATTTCACCTGCGGGTGCTGTAGCTGGTGCTCAGTATCCATTCTAATATAATGGCTATGAAAAACCTGGTTTATTTATTCATCCCTTTTGTTTTTAATCACATGACTTTAGCACAAACCCATATGAAAATGAAAAACTCAATTGAGACTTATACCCAAGCCTGGAACACTGAAGACGCCACCAAACGTCAGGCGCTTCTAGAGGCAAGTTTTAGCCAAACAGGTACTTATATAGACGAACACGTACCCAAACCTGCCCACGATAGGGCAGCAATGTTAGAAATTATCCAGACCTTTAGAAGTCGCTTGCCCCACAAAATGGTTTTGAAAGGTGAGCCTCAGTTACACAACCATGTGTTTCGGATGCGGTGGAGCTTGATCAACGGAAACAGTAAGCTTTCTGAAGGAGTATTTGTAGGTACTTTTGATGAAAATGGGAAGATTGCATCCGTCATTGGTTTTATAGATTAAAAGGCATCTTTGAAAGATAAGTTTTTTCACAAAACTAACCCGTTGGTTTTAGTAAATGATCAGAAACGTTTTACAAAACCAAAACCAATGGGTATGCCCAAAAGCCCGCAACAACTGCTTAAGAAATGAATTGCAGGAGGAAAACACGACTTTCTTATCAAACTTAAGCCCCTGAAAAAGCAAAAACATAGCATTCCTCAAATAGGCTACCCGTGACTTATACCAGTTCGGATGTAGAGGTAGCTACGGTGTCAGGCAATACTGTGACTTTTGTGATTTCGGCCCCTACCCTTACACAAGCCACTTTACAAATTTATAATCGCAAAGGGGGAGTAGTATTTAACAGCCAAAATATAGACGAGATCAAAACCCAGGGATGGGATGGTACCTTACGAGGATCAAGGTTGCCCACAGGTATGTATATCTGGAGGCTCTCTGGGGTTTTTGAAGATGGAACACCTCTCAAGCAACAAACCGGGGAGGTGTATTTAATAAGGTAAAGTCATTTGACAGGTACAAACCTGCATCAGCATCAAAGTAAACTTTGTATTTATAAAAGCCTGTTTAATGCTTGATTAGACAGGCTTTTTTACTTTTTGGGTAAGTATCTTATTACTTATACCTTCGCCAACAATTCCTCACTGATTTTCCACAATTTCTCCGCCGATTCATCGTCGCAGGCGTGGGCATTTACCCCCATATAGCGCGCCATAGGACTCTCCGGGTCAGTAGGTGCGGCAATGTTGCAATCTTCGCAGTATACTCCAGGCTTGTCTTTGAGCAATGGAGAGGTAGCCGCCCAAAGCGTGGTAGAGCATCCTTGCTCAGGAGTTTTAAATCCTTGTTTGGCCAGTTCAGACGGATTACCATCGGCATCTAACCAACCCAAAGCAATCATTTCTTCCTGAGGCAAATCGCGCTGTAGCGGGGTAAAAATTCCTCCTGGATGCACCGAAAACGCCAGTCCTCCAGAGTCTTTCAATCTACGGGAAAGCGCATTGGCAAACAAGGCATTGGCCGTTTTGGATTGACCATACGCTACCCATTTGTCGTAGTTGTTGTTGCCAAATTGCATATCATTCCATAAGACATCACTGATCTTATGAGCGGTAGAAGCCAAAGCTACTACTCTTACATTGGGTGTTTTTTTGAGCAAGGGCATCAAGCCATTGGTCAAAGCAAAGTGCCCCATATGGTTAATGCCAAACTGGTATTCCCAATTGGGTCCTACGCGCCTTTCGGGTGACGCCATCACCCCTGCATTATTGATCAGCAAGTCAAGCTTGTCTAATTCATTTACCATTTTATTGGTAAACTTAGTCACTGATTCAAGATCGGCCAGATCCATTTCTTCAGTTTGAATGTCTCCTTCTATACCTGCCAAATTATCCTTGGCTTTTTGCATAGAACGTGCGGGCACGATTACCTTTACGCCTTTAGCTGCCAAGGCTCGGGTAGTTTCTAAGCCAATCCCACTGTAGCCTCCAGTCACGATGGCTACTTTACCTTCTAAGTTAATATCCGCAAGAACTTCTTGCCCAGTGCTTTTTCCGTGAAAACCAGAATCCACAGGTACTTGATCTGATTGAGCCATATTGATTTTTTGTTTAATTATTTGATAAATATTATGCTATGATTGAATGATCGTATCTTTCATCATTTTACAATGGATCGTACAATCATTGAGTTTATTAATGAATATAAATTCAATTTACATAATATTGAGTGATAAAAAAATATTGCACATTAAAAATGAATATTTTTTCATTTTTAATAGATATCATCAATTATTTATTCAAAAAATCATCGCTTTCTCTTCTAATTTATCTGCACATCCTTTAGTCAAGGTCATATAGAGGCCTTATGAAGTTAATCTAACTTAGATAAAACTTTCGCAATTACATCTTCCCGAGCCGTTTTCACTCTTTCTGCAAAACCATCAGGAACCGCCAAACCTTCGTGGTATTGAGCCGACCACGCCATCATTTCTACCAAAACTGGCACTAAATCCTTTCCTTTCTGGGTTAGTGTATATTCCTTTTTGGTTTTGAGCTTTTCATATACCTTCGACTCAACTACTCCGATTCCCTCTAATCGCTTTAACCTATCAGACAAGATATTGGTGGCAATGCCTTCTTTAGAATTCAGAAAGTCTTTATAAAACTTTTTGCCTTCAAACATGAGGTCGCGAATGATGAGAAAAGTCCATTTGTCGCCAAAAAAATCTAAGGCATAACTTACGGGGCAATCTGATCTTTGTGAAATATTCTTCATTTTCGTTATTTATTTGCTTGTTTTTTGCAAGTTAGTAATTTTAGTTAAACATAGATATACTTACTATCAATCTTGAACCCTTGAAGAAGCGTAATTAGGCAACACAAGAATAAAACAATGTGAGTTAAGCCCTGACTTTGACTATGTCGTAGAAAAATATGATAATAATGTATATGTACACTATAGAAACCTCCCTGAGGACTTAAAAGGAGTGATTCATCGCATATGCCAAAAACTAAAACCTAAGGATTAATTACTGCTTGCAAATATCACTGAGTTATATGTTACTTTGCGTCCTTTAATAAATGACTACTTCCCAGATCTGGAAAATTAATTATAAAAAGCATGTTAGTGTTAATCACCTCTGCTATTGCGTTAGGCTTATTTTTTGTCGCGTTGTTGTTTACCAAGAAAAGTAAAAAGAGGACAGATTACCTGCTCATTTGTTGGCTATTAGTGCTCACTTTTCAACTTGCGGCTTATTATGCTGAAATTGGTCTTTTTAAATACGGTTATTTTCTCGCCGAATGTTCAGGAGCTTGTGTATTCTTACAAGGGCCAATGTTGTGGCTGTATTTGATAGGTATTCACGAGAAAAATGCTTTATCGTTCCAGCAAAAAACATTGATTCATTTCGTTCCTTTTATCATCAATGTATTACTCATCCCTGTTTTGGTTATCCACAATAGTTACCCTATGGCAATGACTTTGTTTTTTTTCAAAATAATACACCTAACCTCTTATATGATTCTTTCTTTGAAAAAGCTAAAATACTACCGTCACATCAAAGAAGATATCTACTCTCAGGCAGACTTCAACCAAACACTTTGGCTTAAAATAGTCATTAAAGGCATTCTCTTGATCTTGGTGGTGGGAGCCTCGAGCCTTATATTTACAGAGCTTCGTCTAATAAATATAGCTTTAGGAGGTGAGATTCTTGTACCCATTTTGCTTTCTATCCTTATATTTATTTTGGGGTTTTACGGCTTACGCCAAACCAGTATTTTTCTAGATAATACTTTTGTCATCAACGCAGTCTTTGAGGGACAAAAGCCTCAAGTAGGCCATAACCCAGCAGACAAGTATTACAAAACGGGTTTAAACCTGGATGATTCTAAACTCAGATTTGAGCAACTCCAGACTTTTATCAAAGACAAAAAACTTTACCTTGATCCAGAACTGACCCTGTACAAACTGGCCACTGAATTAGGTATACTACCCAATCAACTTTCTCAGGTAATTAACCAAAATGCTCAACAAAACTTTCACGCATATATCAACAGTCATCGGGTTGCGGAAGTGATCACACACCTAAAAGATGGCAAACACCAAACCCAAACTTTGCTCTCAATTGCCTATGAAGCAGGGTTTAATTCCAAGGCATCTTTTAATCGCACCTTCAAAAAAGTAACGGGTCTTACTCCTAGCGCTTATTTGCAACAAGACGAAAAAAACTAAAAATCAGCCCATTTTCATTTAATTAGTAGCATTCAGTAGATTGATACTCCCTCTTGTATGGTCTTACTGAGCGAGACTATAAAATGCACTCTTTGGTTTCTCGAGGATACTTTAAAATATCGGGTTACTTAGTTTACAATGTGAAGTCATCTTGACTTCTGTATCTAATTAGTAGCATCATATAAATTGATACTGTCAAACATCAAAAAAACTGGTATCAACGTGCACGATGCTGCGATCAGGATAGGTTTATGGTGGTTCTTTGCAAAAAAACTTTTGAACAAAATGAATCATAAACTTATCATTGCCTGCATTATTTTCTTTTATTCACAACAGGCATTTTCGCAGCAAAAGGTGTATAAAAAGATCAAGGAAATAAAAAAAGTGCCCGCAAATATCAGGTTAGGGTACTGGGGAGGAATAGGTTTCCCTGGGCTACGGATGGGCATAGAACTTCCTCTCTCGGTGGTTTACAAACACAAAACTAAAAAATCAGGCAAGATAAAGTCTGTGACCAAGAAGCGTTACCTGGTTTCAAATTTTGGCTGGTACCATCACAAAGGCTTTCATGATAACTTGTGTCTTACGGTAGGTTACACTTACCGTCGAATAAGCAAAAATGGTTTCTTTTTAAGTTATTCTCCAGAGATAGGTTACAGCAGAACTTTTTTGGGAGGAACAACCTACCAAGTAGATAATGAGGGGAATGTATCGATCAAGAAAAGGGCTGGATACCACTATGCTACCCTTATGCTCAGTGGCGGATTGGGCTGGAAACTCTCCATAAAGAATGTAATGCCTGTAACAGTGTACAGCAGGCTAAACCTGATGCTTATGTTTCCTTACAACAGTAAAATTTACCTGAGGCCTAATTTTGAGCTAGGCACAAGCTTCACGCTTGCTCATTTCTTAAAGAAAAAAACCAAACACACCACCAAAACACTCTAAAAACAACCAATGTCATGCTCATTTCTAAAACAGTTCAAATGAAACAGTCAACCCTTTTATTGATCATTTGCACCCTATGCTTGCTTTCTTGTCAGCAAGAAAAGATTACAATTGGTACAAATGTTTCAGAAACGGTGTACTTGGATAATAACGGGGCATCTATGCGTATGCTTATAGAAGGTAATACCAGTAGTCGTACTTTTTTGTTGTTTATACATGGAGGACCAGGTACCAGTGCTTTTTTTTACAATACTGACTACCTGAGCCAACATCTCGAAAACAGGTATGCCCTGGTATATTGGGATCACCGAAATAGTGGGGCTTCTCAGGGAAATACCAACCAAAAATATCTCAATTTGCCTCAAATGACTGAAGACTTAAAAAAAGTAATTCAGGTTATTAGACACCGCTACGGAAATCATTCAAGGGTTTTTATTGTAGGCCATAGCTTTGGTGGTTTGCTGGCTTCTTCTTTTATGACCACTAAAGATTATCAGAAAATGGTAAATGGGTGGATCGTAGCAGGTGGTAGTCACAATTATCCCTTAAACAATATTTTGACCAGGGATATGCTGCAGGAAATTGGAGAAAAAGAATATCAAAAAAAGCGTCATACCAGCAAATGGAAAGAAATTATTGATTATTGCCAGCATTTGCCTGATCATATGACCTTAGAGCAAGCAAATCAACTCAATACTTACGCGACTGACGCCGAGAACTTAATTGATGGTATCACGAATTTTGATGTCATGACCTTTATCAAAAAGTATGGCATTAAAGATAAGTGGCCTATCACTTCTATATTTTTAAATCATAGCTATTCTCAAGGAGCAAGCTTCAATCACGACTTAGCCAAAACCGAATTTTCGAGTCAGTTACCCAAAATCACCACACCAACTTTACTGATTTTTGGCAAATACGATTTTATCTGTCCACCTGGTTTGGGCCAAGATATTTATCACCTAGTCAACACAATGAGTAAAAAACTGGTCATTTCAGAAGTGAGTGGGCATTCGGTTATGTTTCAGGATGAGTCGCTATTTTGTGAAGAAGTAAGTGCCTTTATTGACACTTATCAGTAATTCTAATGAGTTGTTGTTACATTGTTCAAATACTAACAGCGGTAAAAAACGTATCAGGCTTCACGAAGTAAAGGGATACCTCATAAGTCAAATACTGCCTAATAACCTTAAAGAATAATTACCTCAGTACCTGGAAAAGCCACCCGAAGGCTTAACAAAATGAGAGGCGTTCTGTCATTTTAACAGAACGCCTCCTTTCACTTTACATCAGTGCTTTTAAAAGCCCCTTATCTTACCAAAATCTTCTTAATTTCTACTTTGTCGCCTTTTTGAATCCTCATGTGGTAAACACCAGTTTTGAGGCGGCTCAAATCCAGCTTACGCTCTTCCCCACGAAAGGTTGTGCTAAATACCTTTTGCTGCTGCATGTTGTAGACTGTGATATTGGTCGTCTCGTTGACGTTTCTTAATTGGCCGTTGGCCTTCACTGTAAGTTCTGTTTGTTGGGCTTGCTTATCCAGAAAGTTCACCGAATTGCCCATGTTTACCGGGTTGGGAAATATGGTAAAATCGGGCGCAACTTCCCCAAATGCAGGGCCAATACCACCGCCGCCACCACCTAGGCCAAAGCAGCTTTTAAACTCTACATATACCACAGTCCAGCTAGAAAGTGTGCCACAGGTATTGGTGCCACGTATCTCGAATCTATAAATGCCTTCAGGGAAAAACAAATCAGGAAGGTACCCACTATTACCCGTAAGAAAAGCTGAAGAAGTATATAATATCTGCCCAGAAGAATTCTTGATTCGGTATTGGTGATGTTGCACCGTGCCAGAAGCCGTAAAGGTATATTTATTGCCAGTGCGCGCTGAACACAGGAAAGAAGAAACGCCTGTGGCACCGTTCTCCCATTGAATAAAAGGGCTGATTGAAAATGTAGGTGGTACGATGGTTTTTTGTACAGTAACCCCGTTACTCATGACGGCTCTTACCCAAGTGCTTCCCAACGAATAGAAGTTTACTCTTACGGTTACACTTTGGTTATTACTGCTGATGATTTGGACATTAGAAGACCGCTGCCAAGTCGTGGTTATTCCCGGATTGGTGGTATTCAAGGTATAGGTTGTATTGGTATTTACACAAGGGCTGGTGTTTCCTTGAAGCGACCAGGTATTGGCAATAATCCAATCCCTTACTGACGATACACGGGAATAAAAAGAGGGAGAATTAGCTCCACCTAAACAACGAATGGTGTGCCAGCTTGTAATCCCCACTAAAACATCGGGCTGTCCTGGTTGCTTATAGACTAAAGGGCCTCCTTCATCTCCATGGCAAACTCCCAGGCGATTAGTATTACTTGCTCCATCAGTAGCAATCATCCGAGAGGTAATTGGAGGATGACCAGGAAAAGACGTATTTAGTTGAGTATCTGCAGTTGTATTGCTAATAATAGACACATTTACCGCTTGAAGTGTATTAGATCCAGCCGCAATATCTGGTACTGTCCATCCCCAGCCCGAAACTTTCACTGTATTACCTATAGCTTCGGCACTGTTACCTGCCGCCCTGATCAGCTCGATGGGTTGTACAAAGTTGTTAAAAGTAAATCTCCCACTAATCTCAATCAGTGCATAATCATAATCAAAATTTCCATCTCTACTAGGATGACGGATTATCCTTACTACATTAAATTGTTGGCGATTAGCCCCTTGTCCATTTCGTAAGTTTGTTCCTGCCACTACTGTCAAGTCATTCGCTGAATCCCACCATACGCTATGTGCCGAAGTGAGCACAAACCGATCATTAATGATGACCCCTCCAGAACGGTGATTACCGTTACTCTGAATGTTTACATGGTAAGGTACTTCAGTAATAGCCACTTGAAGACCTCCAGTAATATGTAGGTCATCATTTTTCTTTTTTTTCTGTGCCTGACTACTTAAGCTAAATGCCAGCATACAGCACATAAATGTGAGTAGTTGTTTCATTGTCTTGTGATACATTATGGGTTTATTAAAATTTTTGATTATCACAAAACTAGGGCAAACATCCTCGAGAAAAGTTTCTCTGAACTTAGATAGACTTTTTTAAGGGTCTCTATTAAATAGAGACCTGTATAGTACTTATAATCAACACTTTATATTACTAAATACCAGATAGTCCCAAAAAAATTATCCCGCGATTCAATTTTTTGATGAATTGAGAAATAAAAAGGTGCTTTTTTAACCCCACATATAAACCAGCAGCTGTCTTGTAGGTTGATTAAGCAATAGAATACAATTAGTTTGAAATATAAAATCAGGTAATTTAAGCGAGTATTGTTTCCTTTCTTTGGAGACATCCACATTTGGTAAATGTTGGGTGAGATTGCGGGATGCAGGGAGGTTTTTGTGTTGGTGATCAACACCCATCGAGTGTTGCCGTCCATAAGGGAGAAGCTTTTACAAGGTTGATGTATTAAAAACTAATAGGGTCTTCATACTTACTTCTAAACGCTTTTAAAAACTTTAGCCCTGATAGGTTTTAAAACTCTATCAGGGCTGGAAAATAATAAGGCGCCCTATTAGTTCAAATAGAACGCCTTGCTCAGTATTATCTAAGTTAGAGGTTTAGAAAAGTACGCTATCTTACCAAAATCTTCTTTATTTCTACTTTGTTCCCTTTTTGAATTCGCATATGGTAAACACCCGTTTTAAGGCTACTCAAATCTAGTTTACGCTCTTGCCCACGAAAACTCGTGCTAAACACCTTTTGCTGCTGCATGTTGTAGACTGTGATATTGGTAGCCTCAGTGGTTGTTTGCAGCAAAACATTGTCCTTAACCGTAAGCTTCGTTTGTTGAGTTTGCTTATCTATAAAATTCACCGAATTGCCCATGTTTACCGGGTTGGGAAATATAGCAAAATCGGGCGCGACTTCCCCAAATGCGGGGCCGATACCACCACCGCCACCACCTAGACCAAAGCAACTCTTAAACTCTACATATACCAAGGTCCAACCTGGTGCCGTACCACAAGCATTGGTACCACGTATCTCGAATCTATAAATACCTTCGGGGAAAAACAAATCAGGTAAGTAGCCGCTAGTGCCCGTCAAAAAAGCAGAAGAAGTATACAATACTTGCCCTGAAAAATTGCTAATTCTGAATTGGTGGCGTTGAATAGCACCTGATACAGTAAAGCTATACCTGTTGCCAGTACGGGCTGAACACAAGTAAGAAGAAGCTCCCACTGCACCATTGGTCCATTGGATATTAGCATTGATTACGGGGGTTCTTTCTGCTCGAAGGTTTTTCTGTATGGTGTTTCCTGTACTCAAAGTCGCTCTTATCCAAGTATTTCCTAAAGAATTCACCCTGATCGTAGCAGTTTGACTATTGCTACTTACAAGCTGTACCCCAGAAGACACCTGCCAACTAGTGACGGTTACACCATCGATCGAGTTCAAACGATATATGGTGTTTGCATTAAAGCAAGGAGCACTGCTCCCATCTATCGATGCAGAGTTCGCACGAATCCAGTTTTTGGCTGCTGATACTCGAGCATACATGGAGGGCGAATTTATTCCACCTCCACAACCACCTATACCCCAACTCACAATTCCAACTTGCACCGCAGGTTGTCCAGCTGGTTTATAGACTAATGGACCTCCACTATCTTCATGGCAAGCTCCGAGACGATCAGAACTTACAGCCCCAGTGGCAATCATTCGAGAAGTAATGGGTTCATGAGATGCTAAGACCGCACTCAGTTGGGTATCTGCAGTGGAATTGCTAATAATGGGTACATCTACTGCTCGTAATACATCTGATCTACTTGTAGTACCTGGTGTGGTCCATCCCCACCCCGAAACTTTTACATTATTGTTGATGGCTTCGGCACTACTTCCAGGATTAGCAAGCACCACTGGTTGTACCCAATTATTAAAGGCAAAACGTCCTCTAATTTCAATCAATGCATAATCAAAGTCAAACTCTGCAATGCTAGGATTGTAACTAGAATGAGGAATCACTCTTACTACCTGAAACTGTTGTAGTCTCCTTCCTGGTGAACTTTGCTTGCTAAAACCTGCCTTGATAGTCAGTTCATTTACTTGAAGTTGGGTAATGTCATCTATACAATGAGCTGCTGTCAATACAAAACGATCATTGATAATACTTCCTCCACAAATATGTGATCCATTACGATGGATGCTTACCTGATAGGGAGTCTCGGTAATGTCGATTTCCGAACCTCCTGTGATGTGTAAATCATCATTCTTCTTTTTTTTCTGTGCCTGTGTACTAAAGCTCAGTGCCAGTAAACAAAGCACGAGTGTGCATATTTTTTTCATTGTTTTGTGATAATATTATGGGTTTGTTATTAAATTTAATTATCGTAAAACTAAGAAAGGGTGAGCAAAAAAGAGTCTATCTAATTTTAGAGAGACTTCTTTGGAAAATGCTTATTAACTGAGACTTACAACACCCTCATAATCAGCAAGTTTTGAATAAGTCTCAATAAAAAAATATTTAGATATACTATTAAAAAAACAGCGTTTCGAGAGGTATAAAACGAATCTTTTACGAAGAAGATTTTAGATATTTGCCAATCACTACTGCCATCACAAATACGGTATAAAAGTGGCCAATCAAGGCTACAATGATGACTAGTTTTTGAGCCAGCTCCGACACAGGGGTAATGTCGCCATAACCAATCGTGAGCAGGGTAATAAAACTAAAGTAAAGGTAATCGGCATACTGCGTATTGGCCAAGGTGCTCGTAAAAGCTTTGGTTCGCTGATCGAGGGTAAAAAACACAATGCTTGCCAATACACCCAATAATATATAGCCACAAAAAGCCGCACTGATCATTTCGAGTCCTACGGCTTTTTGTTGCTGCAAATCTTTGAATATTTCGTAGCTTATCAGTACAAAATAAATGACGTAGATAAATACAAAACCAAGCGAGCCATCGTAGCCCACAAAGGGTAGCAAACGGGCAATAATCGTTGCTAAAAATACTACCCACACCAATAACTTTGCTCTCACCGATTCTTGGATAAAAAGCATAAAACTACACGCAATATTTTGCACCCAAAGAATGGTTTGTAGCAGGCTCTCATTTGGTATGGGTAAAAACAGGTCGCCAAATATGAGCAACAAAAAACTAAACAAAAAAATCGAGAAACGTCGATGGTATAGTTTATCCAGCATGTGCCAAAATTACTATTCCATCAGTTTTTCGTCAAAAACATATCCTTCATATTTTACCTTGTATAAAATACTGTACAACGATGGAATAAAAAGAAGCGTGATCACTGTACCAAATAATAAGCCTACCATAATGGTTACCGCCATTGGCTCCCAGGTAGCCCCACCTCCCAAATAAAGAGGAATGAGTCCTAGTACTGTGGTAAAAGTGGCCAATAATATCGGCCTGAACCGTTGCAAACAAGCCGCAATCACCGCATCCTGAGGTGATCTTTTGAGTTCGTTTTCTTCAATTTCAATTCTATCTACCAATACAATGGCGTTGTTGATGACAATACCTGCCAGGGAAATCATCCCCAGAAAAGCCATAAAACCAAAGGGGGTCCCAAAAACAAATAAGCCAATCACCATTCCAATTACGCCTAAAGGAATGGTGCAAACAATCATGGCCATCTTTCGAAACGAATTGAACTGAATAATTAATAACATCACAATGATAAAACCTGCCAGTGGCAAGTACTTGGCTACTGCTCCCATGTTCTCGGCAGTTCTTTCAGAATCGCCCCCTAGCTTATAAGAATAGCCATCTCCCCACTTTTTTGATTCGGCTAGTAACCAGGGAGTCAAAGAAGCGATCACCTTGGAGGCATTGCCGTCTTCGGACAATTGAGAGGAGATTACCACAGTACGTACCAAATCCAGACGCTTGATTTTAGCATATTGCCATTGAGGCACTAGTCGAGCCACTTGCAAAAAGGGAACACTTTTGCCTGAACTTTGAGAATAAATATTCAAACTCATTAATTTGTTCAGGGTTTGTTCTTTGCTATCTATTCCTTTCATTACAATTGGTATAGATTTATCCTCTTTCCGGTATTCTCCCGCCTTAAAGCCATTCAGCACTGTTTGCAGCGATACCGCAATATCCTGATTGCTCACTCTGGCATTTTGAGCCTTGTTCTGGTCTATTTCCACTATAAACTTCTTACCCTTGGGTCCCCAATCATCTTTGATGTTTTTAGTCCCCTTTATCCTGTTGAGTTCGGTCTTGATGGCATTAGAAATTTCTGACAATTTATCGGGGTCATCGCCCGATACTTTGATTTCAATGGGTGCTCCTCCACCAGCCGCACCTAAACGAGCAATCTTAATATCTGCATTGGGGAAACTATCAAAGCAAAAAACATCCAATTTACTGATCAACTCCCCGTTGATTTCAAAAGAAGAAGTATTGACTAATAGATGGGCATAGTTTGAGTTGGCCTCATCGGCATTGTATCCCAGATCATAAGACGAAGGCCCTTTACCAATAAAAGAAGCCCAACTGACAACTCCTTCGGTACGCGTTTTATTTACTTTAAGCTTTTCCTGCAAGTATTTTTCTATACCAGCGACCACTTTAGTCGTAGCCTCTATTTGGGTGCCTTCTGGCAGATTTACATCTACAGTAATCATGTTTCGGTCACTATCTGGAAAGAACAAGAAGCCCAAAAACCTAAAGCCAACCAGCGATAAGACAAACAATCCCACAATCACCACCATAACCAAGCGCTTCCAGGCCAATGCCTGAAGAATCAGGTTTTTGTAGTATCTTTTCAAAGTACCAATAATTCGGTCAAGAACGCTTTTCCTCTGCCTGTCTCCTGTTTTCACTTTTAAAAAGAATACTGACAATAGGGTAATGATACTCAGCGAAAGCACCCAGGAAGAAAGTAGTGCAATACTAATGACTACAAAGAGAGGCCCCATAAGATCTCCCATGACTGATTCGGCCAGGTAAAAAGATAAAAATGCCGCCGAAGTAGTTAAAGTTGAAATCAATAAAGGTACAAAGAGTTCGCTACACGCATCTATGGCCGCTTTTTTAATATCAATTCCCTGTTCTACTTTTACCATGATCGATTCAGCTACCACAATTCCGTTGTCTACCATCATGCCTAGTGCCATAATCAAGGCTGCCAGCGTAATCTGATTCAGACCAATGCCCATCAAGCCCATCATAAATAAGGTCGTAATGGTTACAAATGGAATCAAACTGGCAATTACCAAACCTGTTCTAAAGCCTAAGAAGATAAGCATGACAACCAACACAATCACAATGGCCTGAATCAGGTTATCCACAAAGTTGCTTATTTTTGAACTGATGTAGTCATCAAGAGACGACACCCGGAAGGCCTCCAGCCCCACCGGCAATTTACCGTACAATTTCTCTATGACCTGATCTATATCCTCTCCTAGTTTGATGATATTGGCTCCTTTTTTCAGCGAAACATGCAATGAGAAAGCAGGTAAACCGTTTATTTTCACGACTTGTTTTGGTGGATCAATATACCCCTGTTTTACGACTGTGATATCTTCTAAAGGAACAACCTGCCCCGCTTTACCAATCGGAATCAGCATTTTTTTAATAGCTTCTATACTATCAAAATTACCTGTAGGTTCCAGAATAATTCTTTCCTCCTCTACTGATATGTCCCCTCCCGAATTCAGGATATTGGTAGTTCCTATAAGTGCTTGTAACCTACCAGCAGTCAATCCATAGTTTTTAAGTCGGGTATTGTCAAATTCTATAAAAACCCGTTCCTCTTGTTCCCCATTGATTTCTACCTTGGCCGCATCTGGTAACTTAATCAAAGCATTGCGCAAGTCGTCAGCATAGTCCTTCATTTCGGCATAGGTAAAACCATCACTGGTCATTCCTACTGCAATGCCAAACACTTCGCCCAATCCTTCGTCTTTAAGCGTAGGGCGTACATTTTCTGGCAAACCTTTGATGCTGTTGAGTTTACGCCGCAAACGATCCCAAACGGGTTGTAGTTCACCTGGCTTTATTTCCATTCTTAGTTCTACCTTTACTACCGACAACCCAGTACGTGAGTTACTCTTCACCAGCTTGAGTTCTGGTAGTTCTTGAGCTACTTTCTCAATTTTATCGGTTACCAATTCTTCTACCCGCTCGGGGCTGGCACCGGGAAAGATGGTGACCACTGAGGCCACCCGAATCGTGTAAGGGGGCATACTATCTCTGGGAAGAGACAGGTACATGATCAAGCCTGCAATTACAATAACCCCAAGTATACTTAAAACAACACGATTTTTCTCAATTGAAAATTTTGTAAGATTCATTATTAAATATGAGATATGGGGTTATTGAAGCTTTACTTTTTGTGCGTGTAGCAAGGTTTGTAAACCTGCGGTAGCGATGAGTTCTCCTTTGGTAAGACCCGACTTTATTTCAAACCCATCTGAAGAAAGTGTTCCAATTACTACTCTTTTCTTTTTCACTACGCCTGTTTTCCCGTCTTTAGAGGTCACTACAAATACAAAGTTTCCTTTGCCATCTTCGCCTACTGCTTTTACTGGTACTACCAATTTTTCTTTTTTGGCTTGCTCATCCTTCTCTTTGTTGGATGTACCCAACGTGAAAGTAACATCTGCGGCCATGCCGGGTTTAATGGTACTTGCCGGGTTTATAACCTCTACTTTTACTTTGTAAGTAGCGGCTCCCTGTTCGGTAATTTGAGCTACCTCTACTACATTTCCTTTGAAAGTTTTTTGGTCTAATGTCGAAAAAGATAAACCCACCTCCATTCCGGCAGATACTTTATTGATGGTATTTTCTGGAATATTCACCTCGATTTGCATACCACTTCCCGCATTGAGGGTCGCAAACCGATGCCCTGGTTTCACACTTTCATTTACCTCACCATTTAGCTTGGCAATGACCCCACTCTGAGGAGCGTAGATAAATCCATACCCAGTTTTGGTTGCCTGAATGCTTTGATTGCGTTTGGCCGATTCGTATTGAGCCAAAGCGTTTTGGTGAGCGTTGCGAGCCATCTGGTAGTCTCGAAGCGAAGCACTGTTTTTTTCATAAAGCGACTTTACCCGATCCAGTTCACTTTTGGCAGTATTGCTATTAGAACGGGCGCTACTCACAGCAGCTGCTGCTTTTTCCAGTGCCAAACGAGCTTCTACGTTGTCTAGTCTGGCAATCAAGTCGCCCTTTTGTACCCGAGTTCCTATTTTTACTTTTATTTCGGCAATGATTCCACCAGATCGAAAGCTTAAAACGACCTCACCGGCAGCTTTAGCGACCCCACTAAATGTCCTTACTTTTTCTCCACTGGTAATTCCTACTTTTTGGTATTTTACAGGTCGCAGCCTGATTACTTTTTTTTCTTCTTTATGTCCACAAGCTGTCAGGCATAAACAAACCAAAACAGCTATAAAACATTGCCTGAGTCCTATTTGAGGGTTGCAGTATGTTCTCATGGTGAGTTTCTTTTATCAGTTGTATCAATTAGTTTTTGGGGTTCAGATAGGTTTCAAAACGCTCTTCAAATTCCTTCAACTGTTGTGCAGGAGTGAGCATAGAAAAGAAGCCTACGGCAAATTCCACTCTCAGTTTAGCCATGATAAAGTTGTATACCGACAAGGCATTGGCTAACTGCGCGTTCAAGGTGGCCCTCTGAGCATCAATTAGTTGGGTAATGGTGACTACTCCCAGTTGGTAGTTGTTTCGTACCAAATCATAATTCTCCAAAGCACTCTCCACTGAAATCCGGCTAAAATTAAGGTTAGTGGTTGCGCTTAACGCTGCCAACAAGTTGGTGCGCACTTGTAGCTCCAGGTTTTGGTCTAGCTGGGTACGCGAAAGATTGAGTTGCTCCATTTGAATCTGGGATTTTTGAAAATTGGCTTTTCTCTGATTTCCGGCAAAAATGGGATAACTCAACGATACTCCTACTTGCCAGGGATTGTCTACCAGGTTAAACCCAGGAAGTCCTTCTGAACCATTGCCACTTCGATGAAATACACGGCCTGCCTGCCCCTGTAGAGCTATGGTAGGAATGTAAAACAGGCGTTGGTTTTGGCGTTGGCTTCTTTCTACCGCCTTAAGGTTTTTGAGCAATTGTTTTTTATTGGGGTTTGCACGAGTCGCTTCTACTACCAAAAAGTTAGAAAGCTTGATAAAGTCACTGGGGCGATGAATAAACCTTGAAATTCTGTCTTCGCTCAATTGTTTAAAAATGTCTCCATCAATGGTGACATCGACAATATCAAAGTTGCGCTCCAGAGAGTTGGCTAGTAAATTGTTCAATTGAAGTTTGGCTGCTATAATCCTCGTTTCTGATTGAATGACTGCCTGACGAGACCTGGCCACTTCACTTTCCCAGCGGAGTGCATCCGCTTTATTGGTAGCTCCAGTACTTCTTTTTACCTTGGCAATCTCCAGGTTTTTCAGCGAGTTTTTCAGGTTCTGTCTTTGAATCAGCAAATCAGTTTTAGCTGATAATACATTAAAATAAGCCTCGTAGGTATTGATCAACACTGTTAGCACATTGGCCTGCATCTGGTATTTTTGAGCCTCATTCAAATATTTAGCTATTCGAATGGTGGCTACTGCTTGTTCCGAATAAATGACCTGAGTGAGAGATACCTGGGCAACACCTTGCCTTTCGGGAGAAAAGACATTGGCTTGATCGGGGTTCACCTGAGCAGCCGAAACCCCTAGATTTACCTCTGGCAAAACCGTAGAACGTGCCAATGCAATGTCTTGAGCAGTAAGCTCCAGGTTTTTATAAGCCAGCTTAATGTCCAGGTTTTTTTGCAACGATCGATCTATAACCTGAGTAAGTGAATAAGTAGCTACATCAGCTTTGCCTTCATCTATCAGATGGGCCGTAAACAACACATCAAATGCAGGTGATAAGCCTATTTCCCGGGCGGTTTTTACATTCAGGCTATAAGATTGTTTGAAGTTGATCCCTACCGACAGGTTTGCCAGCGAAGCTCCTGATAAAACATCGTCTACCATCAAAGCCAATTTCCTAATGGTTTGGCTAAAGTCATTCTCTTCAGCAATGCTTCCCAAAATACCGCTCTTTACGTGCCATTGACTCCCCGAAAAAGAGGGTAGTTTCTTTTTCTTGAGTTCGTGGGCAATCGTTGCAATATCAGCGCGTGATTTGCCATAAAGATGAGTTACATACACTGCATCGGTATTGGCAGGGAGCGCATTCACAGCCGTTTTTACATTATCTCCTGTGGGTATTAGGTTTATTTTGGCAGAAAAAGCCTTGCCCAATGAATCCAGCAATTGTTGTCCTTTGTTAGTATTGATGGTAATCGCGGAAGAAGCATTGACCAATACTGCCAGATGCTTAAACTCAGCCAGCCGCCTAAACTCGTACAGTTCTTTGACAATGTCTTTATGAGCCCAAATGTAACTGAAATTATGCTTGCCTGAGGTGCCATTTTTAAAGGGCAAATCCTGCAAACGAGGATCAATAATGCCCAGGGCGATGGCGGGTGTACCAAGGCTTTTGTTTTGCAAAGCCCCTTTGGCACTGACAGGCCCAATCAGTAAAATCATATCGACTTTACCATTTAATTGATTATAGTGCTGTTGTCCTTTATCCAGACTATTATTATCATAATATACTTGGTCTGTTGTTAAAGTTACCTTCTTTGACGCACCTAGAGTACGGTCAATTTCGGCAACAATCGCCTGAAAGAGAGAATCTGAGGTAGTTGTTTTTTTGAAGTCAGTAGAAATGCCAATTCGAACATTTTTTTGACCAATGGCCATCTGACTCACTACCAGCAGCAGTAGAATTTTTAATTTATACATGATTACGCTTGATTATGAATCAGTTCGCTTTATAAAAAGAGACTTTTTGTGATGAACACTTACCCTTACTTGCGAAAAATGCCTGTAAGGAAGGTTTTAACTGCTTTCTATTCCTTTGAAATACTCGAAAAGAATGAAAAAATAAATCGAGAAATAAAGATGTAATTTGCCTCATGTAAAAAGAGTTTGTTGATATGTGGCACAAAGGTATGGAGGGCATATGCTCAAAATTCTCAACAAATGTTGAGAAATGAGCATATGCATTTTTTTCGAGTGCCAATATTGGAAGGAGCAAATGGGAAAAAGCTTATCCAGAAGAATATATCAAAGCTTTAACTCAGTTTTTTCTACTATCTGCGTTGTGTCCTTAGCAATGCATAATATCCATTGAGCGTTTCCTCAACCTCCTTTTTTGCTTTTACTGCCGCTTTATACGTCTCGTTTTCATACGCTTTAGATGCTTTTTGGAACCTTTTAGCACGAGTATATTCTGATTCCATAATCTCGTAATATTTTTTAGCCGCTTCGTAATGTTCTTTACGAGCCTCCACTAATGCTTCCAGCGCTTTAATATTATCCTGAGCAGCTTGGTAAAATCCCTCAGCAGCTTGGATATCCTCGGGAGAGTGTGCAGCCTTGACGGCCCGATCAGCTGTTATGCCAGTTTTGTAAGCCTCAGCAAGTTGCCCCAATGCCTCTTGTAGGCCATCAGAGCTTTGCATAAACATTATATATGCTTTTTCTATTTTATTTACACGCTCATTGGCTTCTTGGTGCGCTTGATCTGCTTTGAGATCCTTAGAAGCAGCCTTTGCATAGTTTTCGTAAGCGTCTTTCACCACCTTAACATCATTAATCTGGGTTCTCGCATTTTTAACATTTGCTTCTCCTGCTTCGAGTTTCTCATAAGCTTTATCAATTGCTTTCAACTTACCCCGTTTAGGGATTTTACTCCAAAACTTATCATCAACCCAGGCTCTTTTTTTACGATAATCATTTTTTAATGCTTCATTCTCCATTACAAAGTCAGCATGTTCATGTACCTTCTTCTCAAGTTTACCTTCATATTTATTATATCCTTTAGTGGCTAACCTAAGCTCCTGGTATTTCGCGCTACTTGCCACCTCTTTGGGCGTTCGCACCTTACCAATAATGTTCGCTGCATCACCACTGTTATTTAGATGATTATAAAATGCTTCATTTTTTTCTTGTGAGTGGCTTTTTCCCTCCGAATATTTCGCTGCCAGTACAATTGCATTAATTTCTTTCTGAGTGAGGTTTTGCCTTACTGCCACTCCACGTGAAGGGTGCAAATTGGTTAAACCATTTGTTTTTCGATCTCTATAAAATTCAACCAATTGCATATTTTCATTCGCAGTATCTTCTTGCATTGGGGTAAGCTGTTGATTGTTAGTTTGCTGTTTCACCCATTTATATTGTTGTTTTATGTAAGTGTCGATAGAGACACCTTTCTTATTAATGTTTGCTTGCTGTTTTTGAAAGTTTCCGTATGCTTGTCTGGGCACATGATATTGCTCCATATATTCGTGTTCAGAATCATCTTCTATTTCAGGCCCACCACCATGCGTCAATCTAATTCTTTTATCGTTAAAATATACACTTCCCATTTTACCGTCTATCATACTAGTAAATTTGTATTCTTTCTCGGTAAAACGAGGATCTACAGGTGGCACCTCCTCCTCGCTTTCTTTCCGTTGTACTATCGCATTGCTGGAAATTTGTTTACGCTGTACTGGTGACTGTTTGGCCTGCACTGACTGGTTGGCTTGTTCACCGATTACATCGGCTTCGTGCTCAAGTTGAGGGTCGTTGTTGATCCCTACCCCATTATTTCCCTGAATGGTGGGCTTCACTCGCCCTTGCTTTTGTTGTACCACGTGGGCCAGTTCGTGCCCCAAATGTTGCTCCTTGCCCGATGCCAAATGCACTTCATTGCCTTGGGCGTAAGCTTCGGCCTTAAGTTGGACAGGTTTGCTGGAGTTGTAATGTACTTGAGTGTCTGATACATCTACTCCAGTAATGGCTCCTACATTGGCTTTGATTTGGGCCTCATTCCCTGTGTGTGATTTGCCAGATGGCTTGAGGTTACGTTGAATAGGACGTTGCTTCGCCTGAATAGGACGTTGCTTCGCCTGAATGGGACGCTGTTTTGCCTGAATGGGGCGTTGTTTCGCTTGAATAGGACGCTGTTTCGCCTGAATAGATCGTTGTTTGGTTTGCAGTGTCGAGGGATTTGTCTGCTTGTTTTGAGTAATGGCTGATGAGTCCTGATTGTGGTCTTGTTGAATGTGGTTAGACATATCTAAAATTTAAAGCTGTATAAATTGTGATGATTCACTTCCTGATGGCAATAGCCTGAAAATTAGCACTGGTATTGAGTGCTGCTCAAGTCAGAAAAAACGTACGCTGGAACGTTTATTTACTTATGAAGAAAAGGTTGGCCAATGGCAGAAGTGAGACTTCTGTTTGCTAGAATGCGCTGATTATTTTGTGCTTGAGTAGAAAGGGAATTATGGTATTCCCCCTCCCTGGCAGGTTTGCTTGCAGGGGAAGCTTACAGTTCTTTTCATTCTTTTGCGTTACCAAAGAACTACTGAAAAACAATGCGGAAAATAAAGATGTGGTTTGCCTCATGTAAAAAGTTTATTTATATGAGGCACAAAGGTATGGAGAGGGGATGCTAAGAATTCTCAACAAATGTTGAGAAATGAGGCGGTGCTACTTTTTATTGCGAATCCGGCTTAACTGGGTGGGGGTTACGCCAATCATGGTAGCAATAAATCGCAGAGGGAATTTTCTAAAAAGGCTAGGGTTATGATCTACTATAAACTGATAACGTTCCTTAGCTGTCCCTGTCAGAAAGGTCATGTATTGCTTTGCAAACTCGGCAGTACGATCGGCCATATGTTCCCGCACCAAAATGTTAAAGGCTAAATTAGATTCCAACAATCGCTTCATCTTCGGGATAGGCGTAACCAACACGGAAGAACTTTCTAAAAACTCTATCATGATGGGGTTGCTTTCCTGAGTTCTAAGACTGATGATATCTACTACAAAATTATTATGCTGTACAATTCTACCCGTGATTTCATCACCGTTACTTTTTATCGCCAACAACCTCACACTTCCAGAAACTAAGAAGCCCAGTTCTTTACCAATTGTATTGGCTTGCTTAAACTGACTGCCTTTAACATATCGTCTTTCTTCAAAAATGTCAATAATTTCTTGTACTTCTGCTTCTTTATGGTTTTTGACTCTTGCTTTGATAAAACCTTCTAATGCTTCTTTCATGAGGTCTGCTTCTAGTTAAGATTAATTATTATTTGTTATCGTCTATCCTAATATTATAGTTATAATAATTATAATACTGCCTGTATCCAATCATAAGTAAGTATTTCAGAAAAATGGGATAAAATTAATTTCTCAACATTTGTTGAGAGTTTTGTCTTCCTCCCCCATTTACCTTTGTGTCCAAGTTAATTTGTTATGAACAGAAATACGCTACCAGAACATAAGGAATAGATCAAATTAAATACAATCAGGTTTTGATATTGGTTGCCTTGGTTCTTCCTCAGCATTGTTTCATAACAATGGTATTTCATTTCTAAAAAATAAATTATGAAAAGTTTAATGATTGTTTTTTTCTGTGCCGTTACTTTTTCTTTGCAAGCTCAATCACCCATAGATGGAGTTTGGAACACAAGAAAAGATAATAGCAAAATTGAAATTACACAAACAGGTGATAGTTGGACTGGAAAACTAAAATCATCGAATAACAAAAACGCTAAAATAGGCAAGGTGATCTTAAAAGACCTGAAGAAATCGGGAGACCATTGGGTGGGTAAAATCTATGTAACCAGACGAGACCGATGGTTTGATGTAAAGGTTTTCCCTAAAAGTAATGCGCTAGAGCTTAAAGTCAATGCAGGCTTTCGTAGCAGAACTATAGAATGGACAAAAGGCTAACTATGGGGCGTTACTTTGCACTATTGCTGATGAGTTTGTTCACCTTTTTCACCTCTGTCTCATTGGTTTACAGTCAAGATTTTGAGTTAGTGGGGGTTCGGTACTACAACTACCCCCACTCAAAGGTGGACAACAACAGTAATAATCAATTTTCTATCCAGGAGTTTGGCGCTTTCTTTAATATCCCGTGGGTATTCAAAAATAAAAAAACGGCAATCATCAATGGTTTGGGCTATGCTTTTGTAAGCATAAACAACCAAAACAATCCGTTGGCGGCTATTGAAGAGTTTATACACCTACAGGCAATTACTTATAAACTGATGCTTTGGCATCAATTAAGTAATCAATGGAGTGTGGTAGGAGTGTTTGAACCGACCCTGGCCTCTGATTTCAAATCTCGCTTATCAAACGATGACTTGGTGATTCAATCTACGGCAATGTTTATCAGAAAATTTAATTCAGGTTTTCAATTAGGAAGTGGATTGGCCTACACTACAAGGTTTGGAAACCCATTGGTGATTCCAGTAATACCTTTAAAGTTTGAATCGGGCAAACATCGTCTCAACGCTTTACTCCCCCTGAAGATGTCGTACACCTATGCGCTTGGGCAAAACCTGGATATTGGATTGAAAGCTTTGACCAACGGGGCCAACTTCAATGTAACTGGGTATTCAAACGATACCACAGAAATCAATAAAATCAATTATACCCGGGTCAATCTTGGGCCTGTCGTTCGTTTTAGGCCAAAAAAATACCTCAACATTGAGCTATCCGGGGGGATCAGCACCAACCGAAACATAGAAGCAACAGACATAAACAATCGTAAATTTCAAAAGACAACTTCTACCGAGGCTTTTATTCAGGTAGGTTTGGTGGTTAAGCCTGTTAAATAACCTAAGTTATATGAATCAGCGCAATCAAAACTTGACATTGCTGAGTAATTACAAGGCATTCCAAAATAGTATAAGCGTATTCAGAATGAGCATAACCAAATATTCTGATTGCCCTCAACTCCAACTACTTTTGTTGTAAGCAAGTCACCTAAGAACGTTTCTTACGACTTGCCTTCATCAATTTAAAATCATAAACACAATAGTATGAATAACAACAAAAAATCATTCAGGCTTACTGATTTAGGTTTTACTAAACTGTCAAAACAACAACTTTCTGCTCTAATGGGTGGCAATGAAAACGAAAAAACGAACCCTCCCAAAAACGACTGTGGTAATAATAACCAAAAAAATGGCCCTATCACTAGTCCCATTACTCCTGGTGGAACCCCTCTTGACATTTGCATAGAACAATAAAAAGCAGTGATATGAAAAAGGCCTTGCTCAATGATTTGAACAAGGCCTTCTTATTTTCAAAAGCATAATCTATAATACCAAAGCCGCCTCTGGGGCTTCAATATCCATAAAATCAGGCTGCTCGTGTACAATGTCTTGCCACATAGGCTGGAAACTAAAATAACCCGCCAACGGAAAGCCTACTTCATAATCTCGGGTACGCGCCGCTACTTCGTGACCAATTTTGATCAAATCTTTACCAGTAGCCTCGGCCAACAACTGTGACTGGCAAGTACGCTCCATCGTTACAAACCAAAAGATACACTCTTCGATGCTATGTCCCACTGTCAATAAACCATGGTTTTGCAAAATCACCGCTTTTTTATCGCTCAAGGCCTTTCCAATGCGTTCGCCTTCGCTTAGCTCTCCCACTACTCCCGTGTAGTCGTCAAACAGGCCATGGTCCTCATAAAAAATGCAAGAATCCTGGGTGAGCGGGTCTAACAACCGTCCCAATGCCGACCAGGTTTTGCCATAAACGGAATGAGAATGGGCCGCAGCAATTACATCAGGGCGCGCCTTGTGAATGGCCGAATGAATGGCAAAAGCCGCTTTATTAAGTGCATGGTGCTTTCCAGCAACGATTTCGCCCTCTTCGTTTACCAAAATCAAGTCTGACATTTTGATACGACGAAAGGAAACCCCAAACGGATTGACCCAAAAGCAATCCGTATGTTCAGGGTCGCGACAGGTAATGTGACCTGCCACCCCTTCGGCAAAACCAAATTTACCAAAAATGCGAAAAGCCCCCGCCAACATACGCTTGAGGTAATGTCGTTTTTGCTCTATGCTATCAAATTTGGGATAGGCAATCATTTTCTCGATTCCAGGTGGATTTAATACAGCCATATTGATTTGTTTTTTTATGTGATTAACTAATAAAATTATATGTTAAATCATGCTACTATACATTTTTCGTTTGTGGAGGCACAAACGAAGGCAACCGCGCCGTTGGCTGTGTCCTCACGGCCAACTTTAGCAAAAATGTCTAGTAGTATGTGTTAAATGCAATCTTGTACCTATAGGTCAAACTTCATTTCAATATCAACCTCAGGTAAATGTCATTCAAAATTCAGCATCATTATTTGGTGTTCGAGCGTCAATGCTCTATTCTTCCCCTCGCTTCTCTAATTTAAAAAATTCTGAAATCTGAAAGTACTCCTCCCGCCCTTTTTCAGTCAAATAAGGCAACAGCAGGTGCCAAGTCATTTCTACCATATTGGCAGGCTTAGTCATGGGGCTGGGTACTGTCAAAATCTTGTCCTGGGTAGTCCAAAACGCCCCTACCATCCACACATTCAATACAAGAAAATCGTAGTTCACCCCATTGGTTTCGGGCAATAGCCGATCAGTTGCAATAAAATAATCAAACAATTTTCGTCCCTGTTGTAATCGCTTCAAATTAGCCGCTTCGTACATCTTGGCCACCTTAGGATAATTTCGGGTAATGAAAATCATATCGTCCAGAAAGAAGCTATACTTTTGCTGAAATTCCTGAAACTTCAGCATACTTTGTCTGAAGTCATCTAAAGTAATGTATCCGTCAAAATCCAGGTAATCCAACGTCTCCTGATGCATTCTTTCATAAATTGTTTGCATCAAAATCGCCTTGGTTTTGTAATGATAGGTTAAATTACCTGGGCTGATTTTCAGAGCAGTCGCAATTTGATTGGGCGATACATTGGCAATGCCTCGCTCATTGAATAATGCGACTGCTTTGAGCAATATTTTTTCCTTTAATTTCATTGAATTACTCAAATTTAGTCTCAATATACTAAAGTTAATTTTAAAATTAGTATTAAAGTACTAATTTTGGTTATAAACCAAATCATAAACTATCTATAAGCCCCATTTTATGGACAAGAACCACCTCAAAACATCTCTCGAATTGCCCTGCGGAGCTGTGCTAAAAAATCGCCTTGTAAAATCGGCTATGACCGAACGGGTAAGCAACAACAAGCTCGAACCCAACGAAAAACACCATCGCTTGTACAAGCAGTGGGCAGCTACTGGAGCAGGGTTGCTCATTACTGGAAACGTAATTGTAGACAAAACTCACCTGGAATCAGCCGGCAATATTTATGTAGGTGATGAACGTATTTTACCCAAAATGAAAGCCTGGGCCGCGGCCGCTAAAACTGAGGATAACCACGTATGGGTGCAAATTTCACACGCTGGGCGGCAAACCAATAAGTTTTGCATGATGCGCCCCAAGGCTCCTTCTGAAGTAAAGCTGCGCCAACTAGGGCTTTTTGGCAAACCCAAAGCCATGACCGAAGAAGACATTCAGGAAGTAATCAAAGGTTTTGCAAAGGCCGCAAAAATCTGTAAAGAAGCGGGGTTTACAGGAGTACAAATCCATGCAGCCCACGGATATTTATTGAGCCAGTTTTTGTCGCCTCATACCAACCTTCGCACCGACCGATGGGGCGGTAGCCTGGAAAACCGTAGTCGTTTGTTGATGACCATCATTCAAGAAATTCGTCAAGCGGTAGGCCCAGAATTCCCAATTGGGGTAAAGCTAAATTCTTCGGATTTTCAGCGAGGAGGTTTTACCGAAGATGAATCTCTGGAGGTGATCAAAATGCTGAATGGCAAAATTGATTTGCTGGAAATTTCGGGTGGAACCTATGAAAAACTCGTCTTTTTTGAGATGAACGAAGCCCAGGAAAAAGCCAATGCCCCCATCAAAGAAAGTACGCGTAAGCGAGAAGCCTATTTTCTGGATTTTTCGCAAAAAGTGCGAGCCGTGAGTCAACTCCCCTTGCTTATTACAGGCGGCTTTCGTTCTTTTGATTTTTGCAATCAGGCCCTGGCCAACAATGAATTGGATTTGGTAGGCATGGCGCGTCCTTTTATTACCAACTTAGACCAAATTGCTGATTTTTTGGACAACAAAATACCCAAGCTCGAAAACCTGGTCTTGCGTACAGGTATCAAATCATTTGATTCGGCGGCAGAAGGTGGCTTTTACGCCCGCCAAATTATTCGCTTGGCCAAGGGTAAAAAAGCCCGACTCAAAATGGGTGCTTTGTGGTCTTCCAATTTTTTAATTTACCACGAGTTTACCAAAGCAATGAAAAATCGATTAAGTTCATGATAGAGAAAGTAAGCAATATTACCTCGGTCAATTATGAATTATTTGGGCCACTGCTCTTGAATAACATTTCTGAAAAACAACCTCAAGATTTGTTTCAAGGGGCAGTGCCTCTTCAGTTTAACTACAATAGCAATTGGGCGGTTATGCACTCTTGTGCAAGTTGTAAGCGTTGGACAGGTTTTGGTTGGGTAACAGGCCATTCTAAGCCTACCTACCCCATCAGCTATCACACCCAAATGGGGTATGTGTGTACAAAGTACTACGCCCATACCCTGTTAGATATAATGCTGCAATTACTCGATCACACCCGCAAAGAGACACAGGGAACGCTCGAATCTATTGTATTCCGTGATTTCTACAATAAAGACTTTCCCATTACTTCTTCTATCGAGCCCATTTATTATGAATGTAGCCATTGTACGACCGAATACCTTGGGTTATTTCGGAATGGTCACCCCATGTCCCCTGAAAAAGACCTTATAAATGGGCGCATAGGAACTATATTTTTGGATCAAATAGTACAAATTAAGGGTAATATAAAATTTGCCCATTTAGTAGCAAAGCATCGCTTATAGCATAAACCCCAAGTGGGCGTTCAACTTCAAGTAATACCAATCCGCTCTGATAATCCGTACAAGTTTATGGCTGGAAGCCTACTGATATTGCTCACTCGGCAGAGCCGAGCGAGTACGTATTCGCCGCTTGGCTCTGCCGAGTGGCAACTACCCAAGGGCCTCTGGCCCGTTTGAGGTGTACGGATTTTCTCAGAGGTTTGGTATAATAGGAACACAGATGAGACTGATCGAACGGATTTTACTCTCAGTAGAAACGGGCCAGAGGCCCTGCTATAATGGTCACTCGCCTCAGGCAAGCGACGAATAATCGTTCGTGATTTATCAGAATGAGCAATATTGGGAGGCTTCCAGCCGTAAATCTATACAGATAATCTTAGTAGATTGATATAATAGGAATACAGAATAAGACTGACTTTAATCGGTAAAAGTGGGGGTATCTGTTTTTTATATACCCAATGACAGAAGTTACGCAGTTTGTCAATCTTAAATTATGTTCTTATTATCAAATGGTTATATGGCCCTGATGGAATCATATACGCGTCAACTTAAACTCTTTACTTAACTTGATTTTTTAAAGGTTTAAGCCTCTTAATCTGGGAAGTATCTATTTAAATATCAAGTGTTTACAGCCTCAACAGCCCTTCATTTTTTTCTATAGCCAA
>DMXI01000423.1 GCA_003483885.1 Microscillaceae bacterium | reverse complement strand
TTTTTTGCTTCGTTTTTTTGGCTACAGAAAATTCACAATCCCGATTCGTCGGGAAAATGAAGGGCTTTTGAGACTATAAGTGCTTGATTTTTAAATAAATACTTTATTGATTAAGAAGTATAAACTTGAAAAATCACGTGTAATTACAAATTCTTAAGTTGACGACAATGCGACTCGTCGGGACTGCAAGCCCGGCACGCCGGGATTTAGGAATTTGAGTCATAGCAAACCGTCGTAATGGCTGGCTCAACATCTACCGGATGTTGCCACGATAACCGAGTCTACAGCTTCGCTGTGATGAGCTCTGCTTTAGCTAAAAAATTGTGAAGTTAGTGGACAAAATGAGTTATTTGTAATTCATTATTAAAAGTCGAGATGACTTCCTTGTTTGGCCAGTACCATAACAAGAAAAAACAACAAAATAGCAGTTCATAACCAAACCTAAGATGTGGCTATAAACCGCTATTTCAAATATGGTTACTTGCCCGTTTTTATTGTTCCGAATGAAGGCCAATTCGATTACCTTCCGAATCTAAAATTATAGCAAATAGCCCAAAAGGAGCTGCTGTTTTTGGAACAAGCACTTTCCCTCCAGCTTTTTCTACTTTATCAATCACAGTTTGAATAGTTGGGCTGGCATTTATGTACACAAATGTCCCTTGATCGGATGGGACGCTGTTTGCTGATTTGGATAAAACACCAGTCACTCTTCCTGATACGGCTTGCTTAATATTGGGATCATAAGGAAAAAAGGTAAGTTCTTCGTTTGTTTCAGGAAAAACTCTGGTACTCATCTCTATATCTAAAATAGTTTCGTAAAACTTTTTAGCCCTGGCTGTATCTGTAACAGCTATTTCAAACCAGGTTAGAATGTTATTGTCTTGATTAATTTTTCTTAACATTAGTCTATTTTTTTTGTTTAGACAAAAGTCAAGAATATTTGTTTTTGCAACCCGTGACATTTGTCACAAAATCATGGAGCCCTTCTTTTTCTTATTCTACTCAGTGTTTCTCTTGTTACTCCAAGGAATGAAGCCAATTGTGATAAAGGAACTCTTTGCAGTAATTCGGGGCATTCTTTTTCGTAATACTCTAAGCGTTCTTGTGTTGAAAACAGTTGTAAAATCATTGATTTCTTTTCTTGCTTAGTGGCCGATAATTGCAGCCCTTTGCGCCTTAAAACTTCTATTTCATTTGATTGCTGGCTGGCAGTTATTAGCTTTTGTTTGTCAAACAAAATCGCAGTTAAGGGTTCACAGGAAATAATATTGAATGTTGATTTTTCTCCTTTTCCGAAACTATTAATATTGGTTACGATTTCATCTTCAAAGAAAAAATCGGTGTTTTTGAAGGTCCCATCTATCAAATAACAACTTTTGCAATAACCTTCATCAATATAAAACAATGTGTTACAGACTTGTCCTTCGCTCAACAGATACTCCCCTTTCTTAAACACTTGTTTTGTTAAAGCTGACTGTAATATCTCCCAACTTTCGTCAGAAAATGCAGTCAATGATCGTATGTATTTTAGCAGATTATCCATTCGCTTTAAAATGATATACAACATTTAGCAGGCCAGAGATAAAAACGAGTTTATTTTCACCAATAATAACCATTTGTATCTGAAAATGTCCGCTCCAGCTTTGCTGACATTGATTTTCCAAAAGTTGTTTTTTCAATACCTAACGCTCCAAATATAATGATCTTCATTTATTCAATATTTAGCCATTTCATCTTGTCTTTTTTACTTTTCTCATATTGTTAATATTCAAGCATAGCATCGCCAACAACGGTGAAACACTTTAAACACAAAATCCCGCAATTGGAGAATCACGGGATTTTGAGCATTTTATGAAAAAGAGGTAAAACCTCTCAACTTCTTAGTTCGCCATCGCCATCAACAAGTCGGCCTGGGTAATAATGTGGATTTGGTTCTCCTCATCACGCACCATCAAAGCCTGGTTATCTTTATTGATCAAAGATGAAAGCACGTCTACGGTATTGTCCATTCCTACAAAAGTAAAGGGCTTGTCCATAAACTCCTCAATGGGTCTTTCTTTGATATCAGGAGTATCAATCAATTGAGTCAAAATCTTAGAATCGGTCAAGCTACCCACAATATGCTCACCATCGGTTACCGGAATCTGAGAAATGCCTTCTTTGGTAATCTTATTGATCGCGTCTACTACTTTGCAACCTTTCTCGATGGTCACGAGTTTGTCGCTGCCGTTTTTGCGATCGATGATGTGACGAGCCGTAGCAAATGAACGCTGCTCCAAAAAGCCATGGGCGCGCATCCATTCGTCATTATAGATTTTATTGAGGTAACGCGTGCCATGATCTGGCAAAATGATCACCATCAAATCGTCTTCTTTCAGGTTTTCGCGGGCATATTCCAAAGCACCATATACCGCAGCTCCACAAGACCAGCCAATAAATAACCCTTCCTCTCGTGCCAAACGGCGAGTCATAACCGCGGAGTCTTTATCGGTTACCTTTACAAAGGTATCGATCATGTCAAAGTCTACATTTTTGGGCAAAATATCTTCGCCAATACCCTCAGTCAAGTAAGGGTATACCTCGTTTTCGTCAAATACACCCGTTTCTTTGTATTTTTTGAAAACCGAACCATAGGTGTCAATTCCTACCGATACAATGTTCGGGTTTTGCTCTTTTAAATATTTAGATGTACCACAAATGGTTCCTCCTGTACCTACTCCAGCAGCAAAGTGAGTGATTTTCTGCTCAGTTTGTGACCAAATCTCCGGCCCGGTAGTTTCGTAGTGAGCCGCAGTATTCGACATATTGTCGTATTGGTTGGGGTAAAACGAATTAGGAATTTCTTCGTTGAGCTTACGTGCTACTGAATAATAAGAACGAGGATCATCAGGCGCTACGTTGGTGGGGCATACGTGTACCTCCGCACCTACTGCTCTCAAAATATCAATTTTTTCCTGTGACTGCTTATCGGCCATTGTAAAAATACAACGATACCCTTTGGCACAAGCCGCCAAAGCCAGTCCCATTCCTGTGTTTCCAGAAGTACCCTCTATAATGGTTCCTCCAGGCTTAAGAATACCCGCCTTTTCGGCATCTTCAATCATTTTGATCGCCATGCGATCTTTTACTGAGTTTCCGGGGTTAAAATACTCTACTTTGACTAGCACCGTCCCTTTGATACCTTCTGCCAATTTGTTGAGCTTGACCAGAGGAGTATCTCCAATGGTTTCGATGATGGAGTTGTAGTACATATATTATTCGTGTGATTTGTCCGTCAATGAGATGCAAAGTTCAACAATTTTTTGAATTATGAATTGTGAATGATGAATTATTTTAGCAGCATTAACCTCACTTGAGGCTTATATAGATCAAGAAGTCGTATTGCCTTTTAATAATGAACATTTTAGCTAAAGTTGACTATGAGGCCAAGGCGCATTAGTCTCGAATACTTATCAGATTTCGTAAAATAAAAAAACATGGATTTCAATATTCTAAATGTATTGCTGCTTTTTGGTTTGTTACAATGCAGCATTATGGTTGGGTTGATTGTGCACCAGCGTAAATGGCAGTTGATCCAGAATCGCTTGTTACTTGCTTTGTTGGGTGTGTTGGCACTTTCACTTGTCCCTTCGTTTATTGGCAATACAGGCTTGATTTTCCGTTATCCTTTCTTCCGCTTTATCCCGTTGCATCTGGCTATTTTTGTATTTCCATTACTGTATTTGTATATCCGATCTCTGCTCGCTTCGTCATATAAATTTAACCTGCCTCAAGCGGCTCATTTGGTAGTTCCAGGGGTGTTTTGGAGCTATGAACTGGTAATATGGATCGTAACCCTTTTTTATGCAGTTAAAACCAAAGGTAAAGTAGCTCAATCGCTGGGGTATTTTGAGATACAATCGCTGCAATACCTCGCTTTGTTTTTAATGCTCCTTTATTATGCCTATACCATTTTCTGGCTTCTCAAAAATACCACGACCTCAAGTCTCACCAAACAACAATTGCGTTATTTACCCTGGATCAAAAAACTAATGATATTATTGTTGGTAGGCTCGCTGCTCGAATTTACCTCTATAATTTTAGGCAAGATTTACGGCTATTGGCGAGGAAGCCCGGTGGACGAATGGCTTGGTTTTTCTTTTACCTTGATGGTAAAGGCCTACAACGCCATCGTAGTATACACACTTTCGCTCATGGGGTATTTGTCTTACGCAAATTGGTCATCCAAGCGGAATTCTAAACCTGTCGACTTTTCCCAAAAATACATCCACCTTATCCAAACTGCTATGGAAGAAGACAAGCTTTATCTCAAGCCAGGTTTTTCGTTGCAGGCCTTGGCAGAGGTTTGCCAAACTTCTACCGTGAACATTTCTCATATTCTGAACAACCATTTGCACACAT
The DNA here is from genome assembly GCA_003483885.1 of Microscillaceae bacterium. GTDB lineage: Bacteria > Bacteroidota > Bacteroidia > Cytophagales > Microscillaceae > Microscilla. The sequence goes on along the minus strand of DMXI01000423.1, from coordinate 8,818 downwards.
CATTCAACGATTTGGTAAACAAATATCGGGTAGAAGAGGTAAAAGGACGATTAAAAACTCCCCAGGCCCAACAACTTACTCTATTTGCCATAGCTCAAGAAGCAGGGTTTACTTCTAAAACGACCTTTTATCGGGCCTTCAAAAAAATCACCCAACAAACCCCCAATGCCTATCTTAAGAGCATCCAGGTGCCGAAATGAGTTTCATATCATAATTTGAAACTTTTAAAACCCACCAAAACGCTTATAAATACGTCATTCGGCCCATCTTTGAGAAAAAAACATATTTATGAAATTACTGACAATTACTTGGTTTTTGGTGGGGGTACTCGCTGGAAATCTGGTCTTTTCTCAAAGTCAAAAAGTACGCATTCCAGACTATTATCTGGAGGCAGCTATTCGTGGAAGTATAGATAAACCTACTGGCGACCTTACCACTAAGGACATGGCAAGCCTCTCTCGTTTGGTTTTTATTAACCGAAATATCACTGATTTGACAGGCTTAGAATATGCCAAAAATCTCACTAAGTTATATCTTAGTAATAACAAGATTATCCATCTGCAACCACTGGCCAAACTCAGTAAACTGGAAGTGTTAAGCCTGAATGGTAACTTAATTGAAAATGTAGCGCCTTTGGGACACTTAACTCAATTGAAACAGTTGGCTTTGGACCGCAACAAGATCAAAGACATTAACGCTTTGAAAACGCTGGTGAACCTAAAGGGAGTTACCTTTAACTTTAATAAAATCAGCGAAATTTCCGTAGTAAGTCATTGGAAAAAGCTGACCCACTTCAATATGGCTTTTAATCAGCTTCAGGATGTAACACCACTGCGTGATTTGACTTCTCTGATAGGTATCTGGATTCCTAACAATCAAGTCCGTGATATTAGCATGCTTTATCGCCTCACTCGCCTGCAGATCTTCATTCTTGAAAAAAATCGCATCACTGATGTAAGCGTACTCAAGTACTTACCCAAAATAGTACAACTCAACCTTATGGATAATGCTATTACTGATTTTTCGCCCCTGAAAAATTTAAGTAATCTCGGGGTTTTGGTGTTACGTAAAAGTCACCTCCGCGACATACGCTTTTTAAAAAAGCTGACAAATTTGGAGTGGTTAGATTTACGGGATAATCAGCTGAAGGACATTTCAGTATTGAGAGATTTGCCTAAACTTAGAAAACTTTTTCTTTCTAACAATCAAATCCAATCTCTTGCCCCTATTGCCCAACTGAGGAGACTTTGTTGGCTTACCATTGATCATAATCGGGTGAGCAGTTTTGCGCCTTTGTTGAGTTTGCCTAAGCTTTCCGATTTAATGGTTTGTGATAACCCAGCGGGTAGTACTAGCCAACCACAAAATACCCACGCTCTCAAGCAATTGAAAAGCCAAGTAGCAAGCGTTTCTACTACTAAATGTAAGGTGGGGTCTATTTACCAGATGGAGCCAAGTCGAGCTTTTAGAAAGTAAAATATTTATTGTAAAAATAAGTAAAGTAGGTGCATTTAAGAATTTAATGGCGATTTCCTCTATTCGTACACTTTAATATTAAAACGTTCACAATCAAACAATTACGCAAGTACACTTTAATACATACACCTAAAACATGTCTATCTAAATTTATTTCCACGTGTGGCATCAACCTGTAGCCTACTTTTGGATGCATTTGAAAATAAGTGCACTAAGAAAATCTACGAATACAACTAATTGAAAACGAAGCATTGCAAACAACCTAATTCATGTAACTGATTTTTTATCTTTTAATTTTTTCCTAATGAATACAAGACATCTTTTGGTCTCTGTTGTGGGTATCTTCAGCCTGATATTGCTCACAAACTACACCGCTTATGCCCAGGCATTTGGAAGTCCTGGCGAACATACTCCAGTTTCACTGCAAAACCCAGCCAATCCAACGGGTTATGGTTATTATGAATATTTACCCTTTGGATACAATGAAGCTTCTGGCCAAAAATACCGCTTGCTTATTTGGCTTCATGGCCGAGGTGAGGGAGGCAATGGCGTACCCGCAGGTGAAATCTACAGCAATAATAGTGGAAGCATTACCCAAGCGGGTAACTTAAATAAGGTACTTAAAAATGGGATTCCAGATCTTATCAATGACAATGATGATGGTAACCCCAATAACGATTTACATCTCAATAATTGTATTGTCATTTCTCCTCAGAAATTCACCACCAAAACCAGTAATTTACCAGTGTGGCAAGTAGATGAAGTAAATGCAATTATTAACGCGTTTGCGGCTCATTACCTGGTAGAAACTACTCAAATATACATTGCAGGATTTAGTGCAGGCGCCAATGTATTGGTCAATTATGTAAAGAACAACCGAAGTAATCCTGACGCTACCTTACCAGCCGCTTATCTTATTTCGGGCCCAACCAATCCTAAGTTTGCCGAAGCTGGTGAGTACGATTATTTTCAGAATGTTGGTTTTTGGTTTCACGCCAACCGCCAAGACAATTTCAATACCTATACCAAAGCCCGTAAATCAGTAATTACTATCACAGGAAGTGGAAGCAATGTCATTCCAGGCTCGAGTACTCCACAGGCGGAAGTAGTTAAACATTATCGTTTTGCTGGGGGCAGCTGGCAAAGTGAAAACGCTATCAATATTGAGGGAGTTTCGCCTGATACCAAGTCGTTTACGATGCTTACTGCTTATCGGGATTTAGGCCATAATCCAGCCACACGTGTCTTCCTCAATGATCCAAAAATTTACGAATGGTTATTTTCGTTTACCCGAAATGGAGGCACTAATTCTACTGTTACAACCAATGCGGGTACTGATGATGCTATTACATTGCCTACGAATAGTTATACGCTCAATGGCTCAGCCAGCTCTTCTGACTTGGCTGCTACCCTTACTTATACCTGGACCCAAGTATCTGGCCCTGGTACCGCTACTTTTGCAGATTCTACGCTGGCCAGCACTACCGTTACAAGTTTAGTAGAAGGGACTTATATATTTCGTTTGACGGCAACCGACAGCAATGGGGCTTCTGCTTCTGATGATGTAACCATTACAGTACTTCCCTTACCTAACACTCCGCCAGTAGCCAATGCAGGCACCGATTTTTCGGTTACTTTACCTACTACTACGACCCTTAACGGCTCGGCTAGTACCGATGATAGCGGCATTGTAAGCTACGCCTGGTCACAAGTATCGGGGCCCAACACTGCCAGTTTTGACGATGCATCCCTGGTTTCCCCTACTATTTCAGGATTAGTAGCAGGCAATTATGTATTTAGCCTTACCGTAACTGATGGCAGTGGAGCTAGTGATTCTGATGATGTAACAGTGGCGGTACAACCAGCCCCAGCCCCAACAAATAGGGTATTTAAAATTAACTTTACGCTTCCTTCTTTAACTCCGGCAAGCAGCGACTGGAACGCCACCAATGGTTCGCTCAATGCGGGTTACAAGCTGGAAAATCTTTTGGACGAGCAAGGAGCCTCTAGTAGCACCACCATGGAGTTTTTAGATACTTGGCCTACCAGCAAAACTGGCGGGACTACTACCATCAATGAAGGTATTTTTCCAAATGCGGTGAGAGAAGGAGTCTACTATACCAAAAATACCACAGGCACCAATGAAAATAACATCAAGTTTAGCGGATTGAACCCAGCAGAAACTTACACATTTACCATCCTGAGTAGTAGAGTAACCAACGGAGATAAAACCACGGTATTTAGCTACAATGGCACTTCTGCTTCAGTCAATGCCTCTAACAATGTAGATCATTATGTGGTGTTGCCTAACCTCGTACCTGATGCAAGCGGAGAGATTATTCTCAATGTAAAAACTGGTGAAGCCGCTACTTTTACTTATTTAAATGGTTTGATTATAGCATCTCCCAGTTTTGGTAGTGCTCAAGTAAAAGTAAACTTTACCCTTCCAGGTATTGCTTCAGCAGGTACCGATTGGAACGAGACAGATGGTTCATTCAACGCTGGCTATCAACTCAGCAATTTGGTAAATGACCAAGCCATCGCTACTACCATCCATATGGAACTACTCGATGCCTGGACCAATAGAAACGATAAGGGAAAAACAACTGTCAACGAAGGCCTATTTCCCAATGAGGTAAGAGAAGGGGTTTATCAGATCAACTCAGGAGACGAAGTTCGCTTAAAGTTTAGTGGTTTGAACGCCAGTACTACTTATGATTTCACGTTTTTGAGTAGTCGAGCCAGTGGTGGGGATAAAACAACTACATTTAGTGATGGTAGTACCACAGTAGCCATTAGTTCATCTTATAATATTAATAATTATGCGACATTTACTAATCTGGTACCAAACGCTCAGGGAGAAATCATCATTACGGTAGGCTTGGGGGCTACCGCTACTCAGGGATTCTTAAATGGGGTAATTATTGAAGCTAATCCTGGCGGTACTGCTTCCCGAACTACCAAAACCTCGACGAGCATTTTCCCTGTATCTACCACTACCGCCTACCCAAACCCAACCAATGGTGTGTTACATTATAAAAGCACTCAAAAAGTAATGAAAGTAAATGTGCTCAATATGAAAGGAACTTTGGTAAAAAGAATTCAACCTACTGGAAGCCAGTCAATTAAACTGGATACACTCCCTACAGGGTTATATATATTGGAGTTCAAAACCGCCCAAGGGAGTGAATTTATTCGGGTTTTGAAAAAGTAGCGTCATCGTCTCAATACGTAAGACCAAAGACTTGAGAGTATTATGGTATGATTACATTGTTAAATAACTTCACTCATAAATTAACTATTTAAAAAGTAAAAGTCATCCCGAGTTTTCAGGATGACTTTTTTATTGAAAAATGCTCTCATCAAAATTTGAAGAGACATTATTCTCCAAATTCTGCCATGAGTTTTTCTCTGAAGTTCTTATTTTTGGTGGCAAACTGCACCATAAACGCCTCCATATCCTCTTTGGGAATGCCTTTGAGTAAGCTTTGTACTTCAGTGGTAAAAGTCGCAAAATCTTCTTGAGTTTGCATTTGGCTCTCTCTAATGTGGTACAATACAGCAACCACATGTTTGCAAACTTCGCCTAAACTTCCGTCGGCACAGTCGCATTTGAAATGCTCTACGTAACCGTTCCCAAGCTTAATTTCTACATCGTAAATTTGTGAACCTTTTACCTTTGCTACCCATTCATCGATATCTTTCAGTTCTATTTCGATGATATGTTGGTAAGCGTAATAGCGGTATCCGGCGGAGAGAATTTTGGTATCGATAACTTGTTCGAAGTTGGGAAATGGTAACATAATTGTTCAGTTTTAAAGGTAAGCTAATCCCTGCGTTGCATTCGGTGTCGTTCACGAAAATACCTTTTTATGTGGCCATTCCAAACATCTGTACAAAATTTTGCTTTACTAAGCCCTTCAAATCCTGCATATTAACGGGTTTCCCAAGCTCTTTTTCAATGGAAGTAACGCCCTTGTCCTCGAAACCACAAGGGTGAATGTAACCAAAATAATCGAGGTTGGTATTGGCATTTAAAGCAAAACCATGCATCGTGATTCCACGGCTGGCTCGCACCCCCAAGGCACAAATTTTTCGCTCCTGGTCAATCCAAATCCCAGGTGCCCCCTCCAGGCGAGCCGCCTCAATGCTATATTCCTGAAGACTCCTGATAATGGCTTCTTCCATAAAATGTACATATTGGCGAATGCCTAAGCCAAACGCGTGCAAATCTAAAATAGGATAGCCTACCAATTGCCCTGGCCCGTGATAGGTAATGTCTCCTCCCCGGTCTATTTGATAAAATTGAGCTCCTTTGGCTTCCAATTGTGTTTGTGATAGTAATACGTTTTCGGATTTGCCACTTTTGCCCAAAGTATACACATGAGGGTGTTCACAAAACAACAAGTAGTTTTCAGGAGAAGGTAAATCAGGGGTTTGTTTTTGTTGCTTTTTAAATGTTACTAATTGTTCAAATCGCTCTTTTTGATAATCCCAGGCTTGTTTATAATCTATTAACCCTAAGTCTTGATAAACAACAGAGTGGGTAACTACATTCATTGGTTTAAAATTTTAATAATAAAGCTAAGCAAAAATTTAGTGATTCTCAATATTGCCACTTACTAACCACCACAGGCTAGATTTTGTTGTTCAAGCGCTGTTTTCAGATAACACATTTTTTTGATACCCCCTTCCTTGTCTCTCTTTTGCTTAAAGAGTATCATAAGTTGTAATGTTTAGGATCAAACTAAGTCATAAGGTTAGAAAAACCTTATAACTTATAAAATATGTTTAACTCAATGAAAAAATCATGCATTATCTGCATTGCATTCATCTTGATCACTCAACTGGTTCAAAGCCAAAACACTTATTTTACGAGTCATCCATCGCTCTCTCCTGATGGTAGCCAGATTGTTTTTGTTTATCAAGGAGATATTTGGAAAGTGGGTATTAATGGAGGTATAGCTACAAAAATCACTTCCTTGGATGGAGAAGAGTCTTACCCTCATTATTCACCTGATGGCCGCTGGATTGCTTTTACAAGTAATCAATACGGTAATAGAGATGTTTTTGTAGTACCTGCTCAAGGGGGAATGATTAAGCAGTTGACTTTTCATTCGGCTGCCGATTTGGTAGAAGGTTGGGGCTGGGATAGCCAAACCATCTATTTTTCTTCTAATCGCTACAATCGCCTCACTGGCTATAAAATTCAAGTTACAGGAGGTACTCCTCAACGCCTGTTTGGGCATTTTCATAATACTACCCACAACCTGGCCGAACACCCCAATGGAGATATTTACTTCAACGAAAGCTTTGAAGCTAAGACATACGCAAACCGTAAAAGGTATAAAGGTGATTATAACCCAGATATAAAATCTTACAATAAAAACACCCTCGTTTATAAACAACATACAACTTACCAAGGCAAAGACTTTGCAACTACTATAGACAAGGCAGGTCAGGTGTATTTTGTATCGGATGAGGGATCAAAAGAATACAATTTATTCACCTTTAAGGGTGGCAAAAAAACACCACTTACCAATTTCAACACCTCTATCTATTGGCCAAAAGTAAGCGCCAACGGGGCCAAGCTAGTATTTAGAAAAGATTATCAAATACACGTGTATGATGTAGCAACTGGACAAACGACCAAGCCCATCATTAAAGTCTATGCTAATCCTCAAATTACCAAGCAAACGGCGTTCAACATCAAGGGTAAAATCACTTATTTTGATATTTCACCTGACAAAAAAAAGTTGGTAATCGTGGCCAGAGGCCGAATGTTTATCACCGACAAACAGGGCAAACTCGTACAACAAATTGAAACTAACCCCAAAGAAGCTGTCCAGGAAGCTCACTGGTTAGCAGATAGCAAAACCATTCTTTTTTCTCAGTCTAACCAAGGGTATTACAACTGGTACACTACTGCTGCGATTTATCCTTTTGAAAAGAAACAAATCACCAATGATAAAAAAAACGACAAGCTTTTATCGTTCAACTCTGATCGTAGTAAAGCTGTATACCGCAGTGGGATCAATCACTTCAAGCTCTTGGATCTAAAAACCTGGAAAAGTAAAGTCATTTTTAAAGGCGAAATATGGGCGCTTACCAAAACGAGACCTCAATTTTCGCCAGATGATCGATATATCATGTTTACGGCTTATGATCATTTTGAACAAAATATCTACCTCTACGATACTCAAACTAAAAGTGTGCAGAGTTTGATGAAAACCAGGGTATCTGAGAGAACCCCTGTTTGGGCTCCTGATGGCAAGAGGATCTTTTTTGCTGCCGATCCACTCAATACAAGCTATCCTCGTGGTTCCAAAATCAAGCGAATTTATCAGGTTTGGCTAGACAACTACGATAAACCTTTCAAAAGTGAGCGAATTAAGGCCTTGTTTTCAACTGATAAAAACGAAAACATCAAACCCACCACCCGAATCAATTATAAGGGGATTACAGAAAGAATTGAACGAGTCAGCCCTGCTACAGCACAATACCAAAACCCCTGGGTGATCCAAAAAGGCGATAAAACGATGGTTTTTTATTTGGCTTATGACAATTCAGGAGCCACTCATTTGTGGCGTACTACACTGGCTCCTTTCAAAAGAACACAACGCAAAAAAATCAGTAAACGCTCTTTAAACACTTATTCCTTTACCGTAAAAGCAGTCAAAAACACCCACTATCTATTAGCCAAGGGGCACTTGCACCGCTTTTTTCCAGGTAGTGGAAAATTAGAAAAAATTAACCTTTCGCAGGGATTCACCAAGAGTTTGTCTAATGAATTTTTGCAAATGTTTTATGAGACTTGGGCTGCTTTGGAAGAAAGCTTCTACGATACCAACTTCCACGGGCAAGACTGGCAAGCCTTGCGTGATCGTTATGCCCAATACCTGCCCTATGTGGTACAACGATCTGACTTGGAGATTTTACTCAATGATCTATTGGGAGAATTGGGCGCTTCACACACTAACTTTAGTTCTTATGGCAAAGAACAGCGTACATTTCATCGGTATAATTCATTAGAAACAGGCATTGTTTGGGACAACAAAAACCCATATAAGGTTACTGGTATCCTAAAACGTTCGCCCGCTGATAAACATGGTAAAGACATCCGTCCAGGAGATAAACTTCTGGCAGTACAAGGAGTCAGTGTAGACCCCAGCGAAAACCGAAATCAGTACTTTAGTTTGCCCAACTCGCAATCCGAAATCTTGCTTACTTTTCAACGAGGGAGCAAAAAAATTATAGTCCCATTTCATACCATTAGTTACTATAGATTCAAAAGATTGCTGTATGACCAGTGGCAAGATCAAAACCAACAGTATGTTGATAA
>DMXI01000252.1 GCA_003483885.1 Microscillaceae bacterium | reverse complement strand
GGACTCAGAATGACAAAAACGACCTATTCATCTGGCAAAATCCTTAGGGAAACAGCATTAATCAGTAGCCTATAAATGTGGTAGTTAGAAGGCAACCCCTTTTTATAAAAGGCTTTGATTATGAGTAGCTACCTCTTCCAAAAATATTTTAATAGTTTCTACCCCGTGCATTTTTTTAGGAATAATGGGCTGAAATTTTTTATGAGGAGGGGCATCGGTTTGCCAGTAGGAACCTCCTTTGATATCTAAAATCTTAAAACCTCTATAGGTTTTCTTGACTCCATATACTTCATCTAGCGGAATCTTAATAATGTGGGTTTTATGATTATAATTGAATACATACTGAATGTATTCGTCAGCGATGTGGAGCGCATTGAAGCTAAACCTTTTTTTATGTTTGAAAGTATCCAAAGCGTGAGCGGCGCCTACAATGCCCAAAAATCCTACAAATGGGAGTCCCAAGGTAGAAAATGAGGCAATGCTCACCGTAGCAATGCCGCCAAATATTGCTGCCCAGTCGGTGGGAATGTTACCAATCCCTTTGATAGATTTTTTTTGGATCAAAAAACGCTTGGGTTTACCAAAAGATACCAACGCCTGATCGTGCCAATACCCTTTGCGGAGGGCGGGGATATTAGGATATACATTGGCCTGCTGTAGATTGACAGCCTCTACCTGCTTCAAAAAACGCTTGATATTTACATATTCTTCGGCATTGTGAGGAATCAGAAGTTGATAACGTCTATTGTTTTGCTTGCGAATGTCTTGCACAAGCAAACCTTTATCCGTTTCTTCTATATGGTTAATGTCCTTAAAGGCCAATAATTGTTTGTTGGGTTTGTCTACAATATAGCTAGATTCAATGGCAATGTCTTGGTCGTCTCGCTGGGTGAGGTGTTTATAAAGATTAGAGAAAGTATAAATGCCTGTACCTACTTGAGCCATAAAGAGCATGGGATACAACTCTTCGGGGTAAAAACCGCTAAGCATGAGAAGCAAATGAGCCCCCCAGCCTGCCCCCAATTTTGCAAAATATTTGGCCTTACGGGTAAGCCCCTTTTTAGTATAAAAATATTTTCCAATAGGAATCGTAACCGACTTAAACTGTTGGAGGTTGCTCAAAAACACATCGTCCATCAAAGTCAGCGCTTTATCGAGACTGTTGGCTTCCTGCTTTTTCTTGGCTTCTGCGAGTACCTCAGTATATTTTGCCCAAAAATCTTCTTGATTGGCTCCTTCCCACTGTCCCACGGCCGCATTTTCGGTCACAGATTTTGCTACTGATTCTCCATGCGCATCAGTGAAATTTTGCCAAAGTTGATTGACTTTTTCTTCTCGTTCTTCGTTGGAATCCAAATGATTTGAATCGGCTCCTTCCATAGTTAATGATTCTTTTGGTTACGAATGATTATTAAAAATAACCACTTCTTCTAAAAATATCCTGATTTTATGAAAATCTCGCAGATTTTGTTCCAATATGAGCCTAAAGTTAGCAAAATGGACATCAGTTGTGGGCCATTTAGAATTTTTGTTTTTATCTAAAATTTTCAGGTGCCTTCTTGATTTACGTAGATGGTATATTTCATGGAGTGGTACATCGATAGTATGTTCAAGTCGCCTAGTACTCATCACGAAAAGGAGGCTTTGAGGAGTAATACTCAGTTGGATTAGTTTGTTTTTTTTGAATGTCCATCGCTTTTTCTTTTGAGGAGCGAAGGTAACGATATCTTCCTCAGGCCAATAACTTTTAAAAAGAGAAGACAAATCAGAGTAGGTACTTGAGCTTTGGGTATTTGCTTGGGCGGCTTGTTCAAAGAAATGTTGGAGGTTTTGATATTCTTCGGCTTTTTTAGGAATAGTTAAACTCCTTGGCCTTTTTAGTTTGCCTAGTGGCAATATAAGCTTTAATCCAAACCAGGTTTTTCGTACTGTCAGAATGTCTTTGAAGGCCACTACTTTGTTGCGAGCCTGATCATAAAGGTACTTGGAGGTAATGGTTAAAGTTGTTTTGCTATTACGACGAAACAAGTTAACAATTTTCAGGATAATGAAGAAGAAAAAGCCTATTTGCAAGGGATTCAAAAAGCGGATAAAATAGGTGCCTGTGAACTCAAACACCCAAACCCAGGTGAAAAACCATACAATGATAAGACCTGCAAGGCCATAGCCTTGTAAGCTCATTCTTAGGTCTTTGTAAAAATATTTTCCCACAGGAATGGGCAAAGATTTGTATTGAGTCTCGTTGGTTAAAAAACGTTTTTCATTCCGAACGAGTGCCTGCTTGTGTTGGTAGTTTTGCTGCTGTTGTTTAACAATTTGTAGTATATGCTGATAATCATTCCAAAAGTCTTCCTGGTCAAATTGACTTTCAGGAGATTCCGCTTGATTACTTATCAGGTATTTTTGCCAAAGTTGATCACCTTTTTCTAATAAGGTTTGGCCGGGTGTGGTGTATGTTAGGTTATCTTCTTTCATTATTTGATCTTATAACCCTTCTATCGACAAAATGATAGGTTGATTATTGACAAATAAGCTAAGGTTTTTTGAGCGAATAATCAAACCTTAGTTTGGGTAAAGTTGAACATTGCTACATCGCTCAGAAACGACCGTAATAGCTTTTCATTGGGTAAAATAACCTCATGGGTAGCTTGAGATTGGGTATCTTTCCACATTGCACGATTACGTCCAACGACTTTGATTCCGCGATCATCTTCCCAAATAGAAGTAATGAATGCGTAAGGGATGTGAATTTTGACAGCTCCATCCTGTTGAGGATCGTAAAATTGATAGGTTAAGAAATTTGGTGCAAAAAAGACCTTATCAGTATAGACACTTTTATTATCTACGCTAAATTCATAGGCTGGTAATAGATTCATAGTATCTATGGTGTCCATCGAATAGGCTTTAGTTAAACTAACTATAATACTCACGGTAATCATCACAAAGCCTAAAACTTCTTTATCGAATAATAACGCAAACATACCTGACAAAAACATAACCAACATGACAACAAAAAAACGAGTCTGGGAGGCATCATCAGGTGGGTTGTTGGATGTTTTAACTGGCGGATTGAGGCTTAAATGTTCCTGAAGGTTGAAAGGCTTGTGCCAATGTCGGTAAAACAATTGAGCCATAGACTGAGTATTTGCTGATTGTTTGTATTTTTGAACGGCATTTATTTTCTGAGATCCTTTTACAGCTTTGGCTTTTTGTACCAATGTCTCATAATTTATCCAAAAATCCTGGCTAAATCTACGAGAAGAATGCGCCATATCTGGACTTGTCTGATTTTCTAGATATGACTTCCAAAGTGCGTTGCTTTGGGGAATTAAAGCGTTATTTTCAGTTAATAATGGCATCATTTGATCACGTTTTTAATAGTTAATTATACTACCAGGCATTTTTCGTTGAAGGAGACACAAGCCGATTATGGCTTTTGGGTAAAGTTAAACATTGCCACATCGCTGAGAAACGATCGCAATAGTTTCTCGTTTGGTAAAATAACCTCATAAGTAGCGTTTGTTCGGGTGTCTTGCCACAGTGCTTTTTGATTGGGCCCTACTACAATCAATCCTCTTTCATCTACCCAAATAGCTCTAATGGCGGTGTAAGCGATCTGAATCTGAATGTTCTTACTTTGTCTGTAGTCATAAAATTGATATTGTAATCGCTCAGTGCCAAATGACACATATTGATTCGTAATGACTTTTTCGTCTACTTGAAAAATAGAAGTATTGGGTGTATCAGTAGCATCTGCTTCAGCCATATTCCCAGCAAAGGCTAAACTGGCTATGGAGGCCACCGCCATGAGCGATATTCCTGCAAAAGTGTTGACAAACAACGAAATAGGAATAGCAATGATGAAAAGCATGAGCATACAGCCATAAAAAATAGCTTGCTTTGTATAGTTGTGCGGGTCATTGGTTGCCTTTACTGGAGAGTGCGTGCTCAAGTGCTCTTGTAGGTTAAAGGGTTTACTCCAATACTTGAAAAATACTGTACTAATAGGCGCAACCCCTTGTGACTGTTTTTGCTTAACAATTCTCTGAGGCACTTTTACCGCCTTGGCTTTTTGTACCAATGTTTCATAATTTGTCCAAAAATCCTGGTTAAACCTACGAGAAGCATTGGTCGCATCTAAGCTTGTTTGGCTTTCTAGATATGACTTCCAAAGTGTGTTGCTTTGGGCGAATAAGGCGTTATTTTCGGTTAATAATGGTATCATTTGATCACGTTTTAACAGTTAATTTACCTTCTCATTTGGTTATAATTCACGACTTCCTGAATGAATTTTTTTACGTAAAGGTAATTGTTTATAGTTTGAGGAATCTCCATATATTGAGGGATTCCTTGCTGCATTCCTGAAATATAGAGGACCTCTTGGTTTTCCCAACAAGTGTTGATATCCTTATAAAATAAACGAAAATCAATGGGCTGATTGTCTTGATCCTTTCCCGAATAATGAATAAAATCGGGTTTTAAAGAAAAGTTGATTTGTTGTGACTCCGAGGTATTGAATGTGTCATTCAAAGCAAGTAAACCAACCCCTAATATTATCCAAACAAATAAGCCTATAAAGAGCTTGGTAGCCACAAGCACCAAAGCTACGAGTCCGAAAACCATAAGTGCAGCTGGGAACAAACATCCATCTACCGACTTATCTTTCTGGACATTAGCATCCTGATAATGATAGGTGATTGTGTGCCCGTTTCTCCAGTATTTTCGCAAAATAGTATTGAGATCCTGGCGAATACCATATTCAAATTTAGTGTCAGTGGAGATAGACTTGGTTTTTGGAGAAGAAACAACTGGGGCCAAATGGCTGTTCTTTTTTACATTATTGTGCAACTGCTCGTAATGCTGCCAAAAACGATGTTCGAATACCGAAAAAGGCACTTGTTCGTTGCCATATTGCTGCCGATTCAAGTAAATCTGCCAAAGCTCCTGGCCTTGGGCCTCCCATTTGTTCTGCCGCTGTATTTGATTCATGTATTCCTAAGTTATCACACTATAAAATTGCTTTTTATAAACTAGTGCTTTGGGCGCTAAGTCTCTTCTATATCCTTCGGTTTCTTTTACCTACTGACGTTACTTAAAAAAGCTTGCGTAGCGATGGCTATGCGCGCTTTTTGAAGTGCGTCAGTATACAAAATATCCTCGAACTATTATAGAATTTACTTAGTTCCCAAAGCACTGGTGAAAGATAAAAACGGTTATTCAAGCATCGAGTTGCATATTTTGCTGAGCTACATCACTTAAAAACTCCCTTACTTTGGGCCATTCTTCGCTGGATAGGTTTGGAATCACAATTTTATATTGATGATTCCCTTGGTGGTTAGGCCATTGCACCTGGGCATTGTCTCCCACCAGGAGTCGCCCCTCGGTATGATGCCACAGGTTATGAATTTTGGCATAAGGGATCGTAACAACGCTGCTCTCATTGGCCTCCTGAAAAGATTCATACTTTAAGCATTGAGGATTGAGTTCATAAGTAGCTACCTTGTTTTTTTGTGCTTTGAGGCCAGCCTTGTCGCGTGGATAAAATATGAGAACAATGCTAGCGGTGACTACCAATCGCCCCAATGCCTTGCTAAGATAAATCAAAGAAAGCGGGGCCACCAATAAGCCCAACAATGCATACAGCAATGTTTTACTGAGCTTACGTTTGACGTGCTGTTGAGTGTATTGATGCAGCCGTATTGGGTTAGCCCAATAGTTGGCAAACAACTCAGCAAATACAGAAGCAGGTATAGGGTGTTTGCTTACTGATTTAGTGGCCTCTTCTTCGTGGCTTTTCTGAGCGAGCAATTGCTCATAATGTGCCCAAAAATTGGCTAAAAAAGATACACGATTGATGTTTTGGAACTGCGCCTTGGCATTTATTAAATAATTTTCCCACAATTTCTCCCCCAACAGCTCCCGTTGATTTAAGGTAAGATGATTCATATTGGTAGGGGTTAGTTGATCACTTGTTTATTATGCATATATACGGTATAAAATATACGAATGTTTGGTTTGAAGCCTATGAGGGGATATTATATGCTGGGATTGAGCTTGTTATGGGTGAAATACCACAGAATGTTTTGCTAAGTGCTAAGATGCTTTGATGGTTTTGTCAAAACATACAAACTCGATAATATTCTCTTCAGGATCTTTGATAAATATAGACTTCCATTGTACCCAAAGATGGGCGTTTATTCGTAGGCACAAATCTATCGTTTTCTTTAGGCCAATACTCCACAGTGATTTTAGTCAAAGTTGATTACTGATTGTCAGTCGATGATGAATTTAAAAATTATTTAATTACGCGTTTAGGCACAAAACCGAACCCCTTTTAAAAATAGGGCGAGTAAACCATTTTGATCTAAGTCATTGGTTTACAATCATTAACAGCGTAAACATACGCTCGAATCGGCTATGGACTATGGACTGAATGCTGTGGACTATTGTCAGGCCTTATTTAATATTAATATTTCCCGCAAAAAATTAATAATTTTTTGGCCTTGAGGCATACTTGTCGGGACACAGAAATTTTC
This sequence comes from Microscillaceae bacterium, assembly GCA_003483885.1. Classification (GTDB taxonomy): domain Bacteria; phylum Bacteroidota; class Bacteroidia; order Cytophagales; family Microscillaceae; genus Microscilla. The sequence goes on along the minus strand of DMXI01000252.1, from coordinate 15,279 downwards.
TTTAATGTCTTTTGCATTCATACGGTCTTTGAACGATTTGTGGTACAAAGATTTTAGGTAGAACTTTTTATTACGTACAGTCAGCGATTTTATTTTATAATAATCCAAACGCAGTTTTTTACTTCCACCAAGGCTACTTACTTGAGTAAACTCCAAGTGGTCTTGGTGGATTTGAAAGGCATAATGAATGGTGTGTGCAGGGATTGATTTAGTGTGCTTGTAAGCGGACCTTTGATTGCTGTTAGACACAAGAATGGCAATGGCAACAAATGTCGAAGATAAAAAAAGTATCGAGCCAAAGAGGACATTAATAAAAAGCATAGACATCACGATAGAACCCAGGACGATCAGCCCAGCCATTACGTGCGCAAGAGTTATCTTTATCACGAACTTATCTTCAATTTCTTGGGAGTGCACGTATTCATCATACCTAATGGTAGAAGTGTTTCCATTCCAATATTTTTGAAAAATGTCATCATCTGGGATTTGTACATCGTCATTTGAGATGGATACACTATGAACTACTTTTGAGGGCGTAGGAGTAAATTTACGTTTTTGCTTGCTTTCTTCAACGAGTGCTTCATATTGCTTCCAGAACTTTCTGGAAATGGCATTCTCTGGTTCAGTATCTTGTTCCTGGTGGATTTTATGAAGATAAGTTGGCCATAGGCCAGATTGTGATTCTTCTTTGGGGGTTAAATTGCTCATTTCAAAAGGTAGTTTTTGATCACTTCAAAGTCAATAATTAAAAAAATAGATCTTTTTACGTTTTGTTCAAAATTAGGATCTCTCGCAAAAAATCAGTGATTTCTTTGCCTTGAGGCATACTTACGGGGATACAAAAATACTCCTTGATATGCTGTCCTTTTAGACGGTCGCTAAGCGAGTGATGGTATAAAGATTTTAGGCGTAACTCACTATCATGTACCATTAGTGATTTCACTTTGTAATAATCTAACCGTAGTATTTTCTTGATTTTATGCTGATCAATTCGAGTAAATATCAAATGATCTGCATTGATCTGAAAAGTGTACTGGGTAATCGCCTTTGCAATTGGCTTGTTCTGAGTGATTTGATTGTCATTATTTTTATTAGGAAAAAACTCAGCAATGAATGAAAATAAGTGAATTGACACGATGAGCAAGGCAAAAAATCCACCGATTCCTATGTCTAAGAGAATAGTAACTACACCCAAAAGCCCCAGAAAGCCCAATACACGAAATAAGTGAGTATAATGTTTTGGATCTATAGTAATTCTTTGGAGACCAGATTTGGGAGGTGGAGTGACAGGGACTTCTTGGTCATAAGTAACTGTAGAAGAAACCCCATTCCAATATTTGAGAAAAATCTCCTGATACATTTGATCAGCAACAATAGTTGGTGGTGCCTGGGGAAGTGGGATTACCCGTTGTTTTTGGCTTTGCTGAATCAAACTTTCGTAGTTTTTCCAAAATTTTTGGCTAGTCAAATTAGCGGGTTCGGTGCCTTGTTCTTGGTGAATGTTGGCCAGATACTTTTTCCAAAGCTGAACATCGGTTTTTTTAGCAGATAGGCGATTTTTCATAGGAGGAATTTCGCTTAGGTTTGATCAATGGGCGTTGTTTTTCAGGCTTTTTACCAAGCAAATATCTTCTAAAAACAAACGCAGGAAATGAAGAGTTTTATCATCTTTGGGGTGGGGAATATGCAACTGTTTTTGAGAAGTTCGTGGCGTATGTTGCCATAGTTGTGGTGTTCGGGTATGTACGTGTAGGTATTGTTGACTTACTTCTACTTGATGGATATTCTGGTAACGAACTTGTTGTTGCCAGGTCTGCTTTTTGGATTTTACAGTGTAGGTAAAGCAATCAGGCATTAATTCTAATTCACAAAGCCTGAAAAAGCCAGGATTGCCCCCAAATAAAAAAATAAATCCAAACATACCAGAAAGTATCATCACAAGTGAGCAAATGCCTGCTTTGGGTGATTCAGGCGGGAGATAAGACATCAGTAGCCAAGCCATGATTGTCAGAGAAAGTAAGATTTGGCTTGCTGGGAACTTGCGAGTAAACGTGGTAGAAATGACCTTGTCTTTGCCTTGCCAGTATCTTTCAAATATTTGGATGTAAGGCAAAGCATCACCTTGGGTGATCAATGGTTGGTTTTGGGCTTGTAACGCTTTGTTTTGTTCAATTTGTTGGGAGTAGTTTGACCAAAACCCCTCTAAAAAAGCCTCTTCTAACTCCTCGCGTTTTTGCTGATGAGTCATATAAGCCTGCCAGGGATTCGTTTTCAATGATTTCATAAGATCAATTGATTAATTGTAGGTATCCTGTAGTTGTTTCACGAATTGTTGGTGCTGTTGGTTGTGGGCAAGTACTTCGTGTAGAAAGTCACAAATGTGCTCGTACTCTGGGATAAAGGCAGGAATGGCGCGCTTTTTTAAGAAGAGGCCAGATATTTTGCCCCACCAGGTCTCAGGATTATAAGGTTTAATGATCAATTTTTCTTTGGTGAGTTCCAGGGCTTGAATCTTATGATAAGGGAAAACAAATTGAGCATGGTTGTCAAAATTATCTAGTTGTTCGTACACCAAATGGGTAGGCTCTAAGTCTAGCCAATAATTCACCAAGTGCTGGTCATCAATGGCTTGTTGGAGGTTTCGGTTGCCACCTGCTCCAATTTTATACAAAAATACCACTAGTGCCAGCGCTCCTACTGGAAGCACAAACGACTCGAAACCCAGATTTACCAAAATAAACCCCAGGGTGATCAGGCCCGCAATTTGAAGAACAGGATGCCATCCTGCTCCAGTATTTTTAAATTCTTGGGCACTTTCAAGCACAATATTGGGCGCACGTTCTTTCCAAAACTTATGATGGATGCGCAATAACTTTTGGGAGGCATCGGTCACTTGGATACTCTGCCTACGATGTTTTTTCTTGCCTTGGATGATCCTATTTTCATAATCAGCCCAAAACTGCTCCACAAATACACTGGGCAGAGAAGACTCCTCATAGGAAGCTTGATCAGCCTGAGTATGTGCCGATAGCTTTTCTAGGTAAGTAGCCCAGACTTGCGAAGGGGAAGGTGATGGTTTTTTACGAAACCTGTTAATAAACTTTCTCATGAGCAATCATAAACTTCAGAAGTATTGGAGGCAAAGATACATTAACTTTTGGTATGATTTATCTCTATTATTTCACCTAAGAAGCGCTTGAAATAAAATGGATTTTCTATATCGAAGGGGATAAGGATATCTTGCTTGCGTTTTTGAGGGTGCGAATAAGTCAAGGCGCGCCGATTTTTGACAAGTATTTTTAAATAGCCTCCTTGAACTTTAAATTTTTTGATTTGGTGATAAGGTACTTTTACTTGAAGCGCTTCAGATTCCAGACTCAATTTGTATAAAAGGTGATTTTCTTTTAATTCAATGCTACAGGGTACTTTTTGAGGAGATAAACGGGTCAAGAAACTTAATTTAAACATAAGAATTCCACCAAACAAAAAAAATGCATAAACAATGTCTGCTGCAATAGAATTCTCGGGTAATGATAGATAAATAAGAAATACAAATATTGTTACAGCTCCGTATGTATTGAATACTTTATGGGACTTGGGTAATTTTATTTCTCCATTTAAAGTAGTGTGATTGTTTGCCCAATATACTTGAAATTTATCCCGAATAAGTGCCTCTTTGTGTGGTTTTTGGGTGAGAGGTGCTGAAACTGCAATGGATGCTTGTTTACTCTTTTCTACCAATACTTGGTAATTGTTCCAGAATTTATTGGAGGGCGAAGAAGGTTCCGCTTGTGTGGTAAGATGATTCTTCCACAATTTATCTGTTTTATGCTCCAGAGAAGATTTAGAAGACATAGGATTCCTGAATTTAGTTTGATCTCTAAAATTGTACGTTGAAAGATGGTAAGAAGTTAGTTCAAGCCTAGTTCAAAGCCCGCAAATCTACTGGAACCACACTGGATACGCCTTGCTCTTTCATGGTTACTCCGTACATAATGTCGGTGCTGGCCATCGTACGTTTGTTGTGCGTCACAATGATAAACTGAGAATCTTTAGAGAAAGTCTTGATGATGTTATTAAACTTCTCGGTATTAGCATCATCGAGTGGGGCGTCTACCTCATCGAAAATACAAAACGGGGCGGGCTTGAGCAAATAAAGCGCAAACAGCAGCGAAGTAGCTGTCAGGGTTTTTTCTCCCCCCGACAATTGGTTAATCGTGAGTGGTCGTTTGCCCTTGGGCTTGGCAATAATGTCAATCTTAGATTCCAGCGGATTTTCGGGGTCAGTCAGTTGTAAGTCAGCCGTATCTTCTTCCGAAAATAAAGAACGAAACACCGTCAAAAAGTTGGTTCTGATCTTTTCATAAGCCTCCAAAAATGCTTCTTTGGCATATTCTTCAGTTTCGGCTATGGTTTGGAGCAAAGCCTCTTTAGATTTAATCAAATCCTCTTTTTGTTCTACAATAAAATCCCGACGTTCCTTAGATTCATTGTATTGGTCCATTGCCATAGGGTTGATGGTCCCAATTTTATCTATTTTTCGCTTAATGGTTTCTACCTCGGCTTGCAGCTCCACTTCCGACATGTTTTCATCTGGCACCAGCGAATCATCTTCTTGAGTTTCCAACATCAGCTGGTCTACATTTACTTGAAATTCAGCCGAAAGGCGCTCGGTAATCGAGGTGAGGTTAATTTTAGTTTCGTGGATTTTGTTCTGCAACTCATTCAGAATCACTGTCAATGATTCTTTGTTTTTTTGCAAATCGCGTAACTCCCGATCCAGATCATTGACCAATTTACGCACTGCATAATACTCCTTTTCAGCAGCTTTTACCTCTTCGTTGTAGGCATCGGTTTTTTCTTGCAATTCCTCAATCAAAGCATCTTGCGATTCCTGGCTATCCATCAGTTGCCCGGTTTCTACCTCTACCTGTACCAATTCCTGACGATATTTAATCAGGCGCTCTTCTAAGGTTTTGAGAGTTTGCTGCTTATAGCCAATCTCCTGGTCTATGGTGGCTATCTTGTTTTGTTGCTGATGATAAGTAATATTGTGTTGGTTAAAACGTGAAGACTTCATTTGTAAGCTTTCGTTTTCTACCAACAATTGTTCTTTCAGGGCTTCTACCTCATCAGCCAAATCTACCAGTGCAGTCTTTTGCTGATTGGTTTGAGGCAATAACTCCCCAATTTCTTCTTGCAGCACCGCTATCCTTTCCGTGATTTCATCTTTAGCCAGCAGGTTTTTTTCCAGCAATTGTGCGAGTTGCTCTTGCTTGGTACGCAACGAAATCATTTGCCCTTGAAACTGATTGACTTCTTTTTGGCTATCTTTGATGGCTTGACGAAAGGTTTGGTCTTGTTTGCGATTTTGTAAATCAGTTTGTTGAAAAGTCAGGTTAGATTGGATGCCTTCTATTTCTTGCTCGAGCAACTGAATTTGTTCAGCTAGTTTTTCCAGGTTTTTTACCCGGCCAATACGTTTACCCTCAAAGGCACCCACCGAGCCGCCCGATACGCTCAACGATCGGCGGATCATTTCTCCATCAATAGAAATAAGGTTAATGTGTGGATCAGCTTCATTGAACCAGGAGGGCATCGTTTTTTCGCCTTCTTCAGTAGTTTTGGGTTCTACAATCCAGACATTGGCCAACAAATGTTCAAACAAAGGGCGGTAACGGGCGTCAAATTCTGTGATATCCAGCGCAGGAGCTGCGTTGAAAAGGTCATTGGGTATGCCTTGGCTTTCGGTATCTTGGGGTAAAATGTGATCTAAAATAAAGAAATTGGCTTTACCTTTTTGGTGCGTACTCAACAGCTGAATGGCTTTGTAAGCCTCAGCGGCATTTTGTACAATGTAATAACTCAAAAAAGGTTCAAGGTAGTTTTCAATGGCTACCCGATACTTTTCTTCCTTGGTAGTAATAATGTCCGAAAGCAGGTGAGGAGCCTTCTCGCTCCATTCTTCGCTGTGTTTTTGTAAAAATTTGAGCGCTTCTGGAAAACCTTCCATATTATCAATCAATGACTTGGTCAGGTTGTACTCGTTTTGCTTGGCATCACGTTCACGGTTTTTTGCTGATAATTCTTCGCGTATCTTATCTACGGTTTCTTCCAGTTCGTTTACCTGGGTTCGGCGTTCCTCTTCTTTTTCTTGCCACTCTTCCAAGCGCCTTCTAACTTCTTTCAACCCATTTTCAATGTCGTCTATTTCTAGTCGGTAGCGATCTAGCTCTTCGTGTTGTTGACTATCGGCACTAATGATTTTCTCTAATTCTTGTTTGGCCGAAGAAAGCTGGGTTTGCTTAATCTCGTAATCTTTATTGAGCTGAAAAGTCTCCTGCTCTTTTTGTTTGTAGAAATTTTCTTTATTGGTAGCCAATTGCTGTACTTCCGCGGTTTTTTCGCGTTGCTCTTCCAGGGCTTCCTTGTAGTTTTGGAGCTCTAGTTCCAGTTCTTGCCACATTTTTTCGGCCGAATTGCGCTGAGCTTCTAACTGTAATATATTTTGATATACGGTATCTTTATTTTCGCTGTCTTGGGCGATTTGCTCTTTGAGTGAAGAGGTTTTTTCGGTCGAGAAGCTGAGGCGCTCGTTTTTAAGCCTTCTTTCGTTTTCCAGGTTACGCAATTGCCCTAAGTGATTGTTGAGCTTTTTTTGCTTTTGGGCGTAGTGTTGCTCGTACTGTAGCACTTCTTGTTTTTTTTGCTCAAGTACTACCTCTTTGTTGGCAAATTGGCGCTGGAGTTCTTCTTTCTTTTGAGTTTCGTTTTCTAGTTTGTCGTTCAATAGCAAAAAAGCATCACGTTCTCGCTTAATCCGCTGATAGGCATAAGAGATACTGGCTTTTTTGTATTTTTCTTTCAGCTTGAAATAACGCTCGGCTTGTTTGGCCTGTCGCTCAAGCGAATTGAGGTTTTTTTCAATTTCAGCCAGCAAGTCATTGACCCGATTCAAGTCAGCGTCTACTCCATTGAGACGGTTCAATGCTTGTTTTTTGCGGTTTTTGTATTTCGAGACTCCAGCAGCCTTCTCAAACAAACTCCGACGGGCATTTTCCTTATCGTTTAGAATCTCATCTACCATTTTTAGCTCAATAATGGCATAACTATCCGAGCCAATCCCTGTATCTAAAAACAGGTCTTGAATATCTTTTAAACGGCAAGGCACAAAGTTGATCATGTACTCACTGTCGCCATTGCGATGGTAGCGACGAGTAATGGTTACTTGTGAGTATTCAGGAGGAAGTAATTGTTTGTTGTTGTCAAAGGTGAGCGAAACTTCAGCCAAACGTCCAGGTCCGCGAGCACGGGTGCCATTAAAAATTACGTTACTCATTTTATCTGAGCGAAGGTTTTTGGTGCGCTGTTCTCCCAAAACCCAACGTATGGCATCTACCACATTTGACTTTCCGCATCCGTTAGGTCCTACAATTCCGGTAACTCCCTTATAAAACTCTATGAAAACTTTGTCCCCGAAACTTTTAAACCCCTTGATTTCCAGCTTTTTTAATAACATCGCAACCCTTACTTCTTAATTCTGGACTTGATTTTTGGCTTTTTTTCTTTTTAGAGAACGGCAAATATATAGATAAATTCAGTTTTTTTAAGGGTTGGGAGAGTGTTTTTGAGGGATTGGGGGGTATGGGGTGAGGAGTAGGGAATGGGGGGCAAGGAACAAGGAACAAGGATCAAGTTTTTTGGGGATTCAGAGATGGAGCAAGGATTAGGGGTAGGGGGGATTTTTTTAAGTTAGAGATTGGGTTTGTAATAACTGAATGGGTATTTTAAACTTAGATTATTCTATTCATCAACTAAATAAAAACAACTATGATTAAATCCTTCAAAGAGTTAAGAGTTTGGCAAGAGGCGATCAATTTGGTGACTGATATTTATCAGGTTACTCAAAATTTTCCTAAGCAAGAAATGTATGGATTGACTGATCAAGTGAGAAGGGCAGCAGTATCGGTTCCTTCTAACATTGCAGAGGGGCATCAGCGAGGTTCTACCCGACAATATTTATATTTTTTGGCCATTGCTCGTGGGTCTCTGGGAGAGGTAGAAACGCAGGTAATCCTAGGACACCGTTTGGGTTATATAGATGCAGAAACTGAAAAAAGGCTAAGTGATAAGATTTTGCAAGTAGGAGGGATGCTGGGTGGCTTAATAAAGGCTTTGCGTGTGAGGGTGAAGTAGGTTTTCTGTGGAGAATGGAACAAGGGATGGGGATCAGGGAGCAAGGATTAGGAGAATGTGGATCAGGTGGTAAGGATTGAGGAATAAGGGGCACGGAGCAAGGATAGAAGAATGTGCATCAGGTGGCAGGAATTGGAGAATAAGTGTTAGGGAGCAGGTGGCAGCGAGCAAGGGTAGGAGAGTGTGGATCATGTGGTAGGGATTGAGGAATAAGGGGCATGGAGCAGGGAGCAGTTTGCGTAGAATTATTCCCTGATCCTTGCCCCGTGTTTCCTAAAGCAAAAAAACTACCCAATTGCTTCTACCAGTTTCTTAATACCCAGCATGCCATAGTCAAAAACGTGTTGTTGGTTGTCTTCTTGGAGGGTGATGATTACTTTTTTCTTAAAGAATGAGGATTTGGCTTCGGTTTTTTGGATTAACTCTTTGGGGATAATGAGCGTACCTTCGGCGTAAGTAGCACCCGTGACCAACGCTTGTACCGATGCGTCGAACTGGGCCTCAAACAATAATCGCTGGCTTGTAACGATGAGTTTACCCAGGTATTTGCCACCATTTGGGGGAATGTAGTTGATGGTCCATTTCCCTAATTCTTGTTCATTTGGTTCTAATGCAATGTTTCCCATTTTTTTTGATTATTAGTAAAGTGTTTTTTAGTTAGTAGAGCAAACAAGTGAAAAGTAAACAGGTGCTTGATCAAAACTTTTTATAGAGCGAGTTTTTTACACCTGATTGATGTTTTTTTTAATTTACTTTCATTACATTTGAGTTGTTGATAATTACCCTAAATACATATCAAAAAAATCCCACCTCTGGTGAGTAAAAAGGCAACAATCAATTGTTACCCTGGCATTACTGTGCCTACTCACAAACAACCCTTATTACTTTTCTTAAATCTATAGTTGTCAACCAACAACATTTCATAGACTTATCTTTATTGGATACTTAGGATACGATTTCAAAGAAAATCTGTCAATAACCTATGTCCAGAATAGATGAGCGTAAAACCCATTTTTGATATGGAACAAATTCAATTCAATAAACGATTGATACTTGATTTTTATAGTCGTGTAATTGCTCAAAGAGACATCACGCAGGCCCATAAAATTATCGCTGAAAATTACATTCAACACAACCCGCTCATAAAATCTGGAAGGGCTGGTGTGACAGAAGTACTGGAGCAGCTGAAGCAAATACCGCAAGATCCAACTGCGGCATCCAATAATACTTTATGGTTAATGGGAGAAGGCGATTTAGTGGGGGCTTACCTAAAAGTAGATTTTTTGGGGCAAAAACAAGTAGTAATGGACCTTTTTCGGATAGAAGAAGAATATATTGTAGAACACTGGGATGCAATACAATCAATAGATAGCCAAGTTTTTAGTGATATACCTGCCATTCCTATGATAACCAATGATTTGCCGACAGGTGATACCATCCAGAACAAAGAGAAAATACAGGCTTATCTTCAGGAAGTTTGGCAGCAGCAACATTACAACCTTTTGGATAATTTTGTAGATTCAAATACCACCTTTTATCATCCCAACTTGGGGCAAGGTTATATGCAACTTCAGGAATATCAACAGCAAGTAACATTACAACAAGTACATCGCCTGATAGCTGAAGGTGATTTTGTAATGGCTCAATGCAGTGTGGTTATTCAAGAAGAGGCACAGGTTTTATACATAGCCTATCGTTTGGCGCAAGGAAAAATTGTAGGGGCCTGGAGTGTTTCGCAAGTTATTCCAGCCCAAATGGCGCACACCAATGGAATGATTTAATTGGTAAAATGATTTTAGTAACAACCCAACTGAAAGTTTTCGGTTGGGTTTTGTTTTGCAAATCAACCAAGATCATATTTGTGTAAAATACCATATAACTAAAATTTGAAAGTACAGATGAAGAATTTATTGTTTGTAACGTTGCTCTCAATAAGCGTGACAATGTTGGGTTGGGGACAAAACCCGTCTCAGAGTTTACCCACTAAAATAGACCAGTTGGTAAATGCCAAAATGAGTGCCTACAAAATCCCTGGATTGGCCATAGGTGTAGTACAGCATGGAAAACTGGTATACACCAAAGGGTACGGGGTGAAAAGTATCAAAACCCAAGAAAAAGTTGATCAAACGACGGTATTTCACCTAGCATCGGTGAGTAAGCTAATTACAGCCAAAGCGGTGATGCAACTGGTACAAAAGGGAGCATTGAAATTAAAAGACAAATTGGTAAAAGTAATTCCTGAATTAAGGTTTAGCGACGAAAGAATTAAAACAATTACTATTCGCCAATTGCTCAACCACACTTCAGGTTTGCCCGATGTACGAGGGTATGATTGGGGCAATAAAAATCAAGCAACTGATGCCTTGGCAAATCATATAAAGCATCTAAGACTCAAACTTAAATATCCACCGGGAACAAAGTTTTATTATAGCAACTTGGGGTACGATATATTGGCCCGTGTAGTCGAAAAAGCCAGCAAGCAAATCTTTGAGGAATATGTGAAACGCAATATTTTGGCAAAAGTTGGGATGGCATACGGTGATTTTAGATACTTCAAAATTCCAGCAAACCTTCGTTGCTCTCCTCATAGCCAGCGTAAAATTTCAGGGAAAGTATATGTACGCAAAACGTATCCATACAATAGAGTACATGCTGGTAGTAGCACCCTCAATGCCTCTGCGGCTGAAATGAGCCAATGGATGATTTATTTTCTGAAAAAACTACCAACAAATGCGGCTTATCAAAAAATGTTGAAACCTTCTTTTGATGCTTACCCACGCATTGGGTTAGGCTTTCGCCTGGGTAAGATTGCTGATAAACAAAAGGCAGGACACTACGGCGGTGACAAAGGCTTTCGTAGTTATTTGATGCTGGTACCTGAGGAAAATCTGGGCTTGATACTGATGGCCAATTGTGATTATAAAGAAGATTTTCGGCAGGAAATTTTGCACCCAATTGCTCAAATGATGTTGAAAAAATAATCTTATTTTCAGAGGAAAGGAGGATTGGTGATGCTTCTAAAATTGTGTATTTTCGACAAATTGTATCACCTTCACTAATCATTTTTATTATGATATCTTCCTTTCCTTTCCAAGCCATTTGGTATGGCGTAGACTTAGGTGTGGTGCGCCCCATCAATGCTACCTATGGTGGCGAACCTTTAGATAAATTACCTCCTATTGCCGAAGAACACCTGGATGGCAACTTTGCTTATTTGAGCAACACCGCCATTCAGGAATTAGAAAAAGGCATGTCTCAACATGTAGCCATTACCTTTAAATCTACCCATGAACCTGATATCCTGGCCGAAGATGCCAAATGGAAGGCAAAAATAGATCAGGTACAGCGTTCGCTACCCTCACACATTCAGTTGCCCGATAGCTTGGTCAAGTTTATGTCCTCTTCAGTGGCTCAACACCTCATTCCTTCCTGTACGGCCTGTTATTTTGATTTGCCTACTCAAGCTCTGCCTTTTCATTGGCTAGGAGAAAATGGCTACATTTTTCATTTTTACCGAGATCAGCAAGACTGTGTGTTTTGGTACTATTATGTGCGAGATTATGGCGAAGCTTGTATTTTGACCAGTGCCATTCCGTTTTTGGATGAGTATGCAGAAGATGGAGAGCTGGAAGGTCTCACCGACGATATTGTGAAGCGGGAAGTATTTATGACTGCCACCACTTTTGAGGAGTTTATTTACCGCACCTGGATCGAAAACTTCTTGTGGTTTAGTATGGATGGGGAAGAGCTAGACCCTGCCACTAAGCAACTGAGCGAGGCCTACCTGGAGCATTATCAAAAAAAGAACGTATAACTAAACTAAAGTCCAACTAATTCTGGTTGGACTTTTTTCGGAAAAAAAATAAAAATATGATTTATAAGTGGTAGAACTGTTTTGTGACTCAAGCAAAGGAGAAATAATGAATTGCTGAAATATTGTTTTGGAAAACATGTGTTGATTGGTAGAAAATTCCGATTTGCAGGGGTGAGCGCGATTTTGAAATAATAAACCCATTGATATATTTGCCCACCAAAATGAAAAATGAGATATATGCTAGCTAATCGTCTCATTCTAACTAAAACCTAAATTAATTAACCTTCAAAACAATGATTAAATCTTTTAAGCTATTAACCCTGCTAGTAATAGCAGCTATGACGTTTTCTTGTCAAAAACAGGAAAATGTAAATCCTCAAAAACCAGTTTTGACTCAGACCAGCCAAATGGCCAGATCAATGGAAGTAGAACTTTACCCGGTAGGTATCAACAAAAAAGTGAAGTTTTCGACCATTGGCTTGATAAAGAATAGTGCTGGGCGTGTAACGGAGGGTACATTGATTGAGCATACTTCATTACTTACTACTGCTGGATCTGAGGCTATTTTCCGTAGAGGAAAATCAGTGATTTTCAGTCAAAACGGAGTAAATGGGGTAATTTATGGCTATCTAAGTTCCTCAGTGGGGCAGGCGGTTTTGAAAGTAAGAGGAAATGGACCGGCAGCACTAGAGCTAATGCCTGGAACCGAAGTACACCTGAGTAATGACCCGAGCGGACCAGGAGTACAGTTCGGGACCTTAGGTCTGGGACAACTTTTACAAAACAGTGATGATTCCTTTACTACCTATCCAAGAGGTACAAGAGTTCGTTTTGACAGAGATGGTAAAGTGAATAATGCTAGTTTACCCGACTAAGTGAAATGAATTAAGCGTGTAGAAATGGTACCATCTACGCGTTTATGACAAATAACCATCACCAAAAACAAACCCAACTGAAGAACATCAGTTGGGTTTCCTTTAGTAAGGCTAAGTAGCTAAATTATTAGTATAAAAAAGCGCTGAGTTAGTATAAAGCTTTATTTTTTGCAAAAGGATATTACGTGCTTGAGACATTGTTTAATTAAAACCTCAAGACATGTATAAGTTGTTCACGCTTATTTTTATTTCAATAATTTCATTAAGTGTTCAAGCACAAGATTTTAAAGGCCGCAGAGTAGTGGGTTTGGATTTAAACTTATCTCAAAACGATACCAAAGGAGGAACGGGCTTTTTTTCCTCAGGATTCGTAGCTCCTCAAAAAGGAAATCAACTAAGCATTTCTCCAAATCTTTCCTATTTTGTTTCAAATCGTTGGTTGTTGGGCGGAAGTCTCGATTTTCAGCAATCCAGGTTTACTGTGTATCCTGATAATCCAGGCTCACAACAAACAAACAATGTTAGAAGTATAGGGGGAAGCATTTTTGCCGCTTATCATCATTGGTTTTCTAATAAAGTAGCTTTTTTTATGAGGCCCTCTTTAGGATACAGTCGTGCTAACTTTGAACATGAGTCGCAAAATGTACATCAAAAAGGGAATACCAATTCTTTTTTTATGGACGCAAGCTTGGGATTGACAGTGATCATTCGTAAAAGGTTTGGAATTGACTTCAGTACACCTCTTTCCAGGTTAGAATATAGCCAAACCAGTTCTACAAGTGAATTTACAAACGGCGACCCTACACAAAGCTTTGACAATAGAGAGTGGTCATACCGTTTTTTAGGTGGAAACGTGCTGTCAATATTGAGTAATGTATCAATTGGTTTAAAGTATTTCTTTTAGGATGGCAAAGACAAAACGAATGATGAATAAACCATTGATATTAATGATTCTATTCGCTTGTTGTGGAGTTGTTCAAGCACAGGATCTTAAGGGAAAAAAAAGTATCGGGCTAAATTTTTATATCCAGCACCTTGATCAAAAACGTGATACCATTCGTAGCCTTGAAAGGGCACAATTATCTGGTAAGTTAAATTTTGCTTATTTTCTTAATAAAAATAGGCAGGTTGGTGTAGGTGTGGGGTTTTTTGGTGTCAACTCAAGTAACCTGCCACATCGCACTAAATTTTTTGTCCGAAGTATAAGCATCGAGGCTTTTTTGAGGCAGCATTATTGGCTGGCAAAAAATATAGCGATGTTTATTGAGCCATCGATAACTTATAATCGAATAATAATGGAAGACAATCAGAAGTCAACGCCTTTACAAATATCAAAAATATCAAGAAGGAATGCTGTTTATTTGAATAACCGAGTAGGTTTTTTGTGGATGGTTGGGCAAAGATTTGGCGTTGATGCAAGCTTTTTGTTCGGAAACTTGGGTTACAATATAGACAACACAAAAACTAAATATATTGAGAATGATGTGGTAGACATAGAACACACCAAACAAACGTTTGCTTATTTTTCATTAAATAGCAACACTCAAGGATTACATCCACTCTCTGTAGGCTTCAGATATCTTTTTTAGTAACGTTTTCCACGTAGCTAAATAAATCTAAATCGGATAGTTATTGCGAACGTGTTACTTAAATGTAGAGCCATTCAAAAACAAACCCAACTGAAAAACATCAGTTGGGTTTTGGGTTTTCATAGTTAAGGTGTATATGAATAGCAATTAAATAGTTAGTGTAAGTGTGATCTATATCTAGGCTAATCGATTGGTTTTCTCGCTAATAATACAGGAGAGGCAGGTGATAAGCCTACCAACTTCCGGACTTCGTTTTCGGCTAAAATGAGTTTTTGGCGTCTTCTGACAAACTCATAAATGCAAGTATTGGCTGAGAGTTGTTTACGGGTGATTTTCATTCCGCGAAACCGCATTTGCATAGTGGCTATAATTTCTCCCCTCATTCTAAAATAGCGACTTGCCTCAAAAATAACCTGTTGGGTAAAGGCCCTGGGGTAAGTGCTAATCTCCTGTTTAATTTTTTGACGAAATTTTGACGACTGGGCTTGGGTGTTAAAATTCAAAATGCTTAGGGTTAGTATAGTTGTCAAAACTATTCTTTTCATGAGTATTTGTGATTATAGTGTTAATAGGTGAATCTTTGTTTTTGCTTTTTATTAAAGCTTAATTTTTGCTAAAAGTACAAGCTTGATGTTAAAAATAAAAGCTTTAGCTCAAATAATATTAGCAAATAATAAATTTTATTTTTCGAATTAATTTTTGTGGTTATTTCATTGATAATCAGTTAAATACTATTTTTATAAAAGTTTTTTTTAATGTACTTGTAATGAAAAAGCAGTGAGGCCGTCTACCCTTATGAAAGCAA
>DMXI01000254.1 GCA_003483885.1 Microscillaceae bacterium | reverse complement strand
TTCCAAAAACGATAAGAAAACTGCTGGGGCTTTAGTAATACGGCCGGGGTGTAATTCAATAAATTGCGAGCGGAGTCTACCTGGGCTTGGGCGTGGTAGTTAATCGTGACCAAAAAAAATAAGAATAGTGGCAGTTTTTTCATAGGCTAAGCGTGGAATATAGTATTTTTTGCAACTACCTTAATAAAAACCAAAAAGTTGGAAAGGGTTCAAGATTTAACAAAATTTTAGATGTTGAACAACAAGGTGAATTTTTAGAATGTTAATAACATTTTCAAAATAAGTATTTGAACCTTTAGTGCATCAGGCTATACTAAACCAACAACACTTGATATAAAAGAAAGTAAGTTTCATCCTAGCCTAATTGCTATCTCTAAATACCTTTTAATTTTTGCCCGTACGTCCTGATCTAAAGCCTGGTTGTTTTCCCACCAACGCATCAGGTTGTCAAAGTTCCAATGTGTTTCTTGTTGTTTTTGCTGGGCCAAGAGCAGTTGTTGTTCTAGTGCCTGAGTATCTTGTTGTTGAATGGTATGTATCAATAAGCGCAAAATGTTCGCCACCAAGGCGTATATTGAGTCATTGATGGATACCCGGTATTTATTGAGCACTTCGAGGGCCATAGAATACTGTTGCATACAAATATACAACTCGGCAAAATTGGTGGTGTAAGCTGCTTCTTGAGGTTTTCGTTGAATGGCTTCTTCAAAATAATAAACAGCGGATTCAAATTCTCCCAGCGCAAAATATAAGTCCGCAATGTTATTGTATAAGGCACTATTTTCAGGATCATGTTCCAATCCTTGCTTGTAGTCGGCCAGTGCCAAATCATATTGTTTGAGGTAATTATAACTATTACCACGATCATTATAGCTCCAGGAATCGTCTGGGTTAAGTTCGATCGCTATCGTAAAATCTTCTACAGCCAGTTGATATTGCGCTACCTCATTATAGGCCAAACCTCGGTTGTAATAAGCGTATTCATAATGATTACTTTCTTGAATAGCCAACGAATAATCCTCAACGGCCTGCCATATAAGCCCCATATCTGAGAGTTTAATTCCTCGTTCATTGTATCTGGAAGGCGTGGCATCCTCCAGGATATACTGACTTTCATGGGCAATCCTGCCAAGCCATCCATATTCCTCACTTTCTGGAGACAAAATATCCTTGACTGCCTCGAAAACCGAAAGGCAAGAAGTATCTTTTTTCAGGGCCAATATATAGCCTTGTGCTATCAAAGCTAAGCTATATTCAGGGTTTATACGAAGTGCTTCTTCGTAATCTTTCTGGGCTTGGTCATAGGCTTTTTGCCGAAAATACAATTCTCCTCTTTGGAAGTAAGCCTGGTCATTATCTGGATCGTTTGCGATTTGTTGGGTAAGCAGGTCAATTTTTTCTTGAAAATTCATTTAACAAATTTTTAGTATTTTCTATAAGTGTAAGTTTTTAATGCTTAAATGTCTGTTTTATAATAAGTTATGGCTTGGTTAGTTCTAGGCACTGATTGTCACCCAAGTGACAGTTTATAAGGGGTGAACCAATTATATTGCGCTTAGGTTAGAACAAATGTTGTAAACAACTAAAGATAAACAATCTCTAAATTACTTAAATTTTTATTTGCCAAATCAGAGAAAATTAGTTGCAATGGTTTGGTGAATATAGTAAATTAAAAACATAAGAAAACTTCACTAAAACCCTATCAAAGCCCTTAAAAATACATGAAACACGTCGTAATCATTGGTAATGGTATTTCTGGAATTACCACCGCCCGACACATCCGAAAAAACAGTGATCATCGTATCACGGTTATTTCTGCCGAATCCGACTACTTCTATTCCCGTACTGCCCTCATGTACATATATATGGGGCATATGCGGCTTAAAGAAACCCAACCTTATGAAAACTGGTTTTGGGAAAAAAACCGCATTGGTTTAAAGAAAGCCTACGTACAGCGGGTAGATACCGACAAAAAGACGCTCTATCTCAACAACAACGAAACCCTGGATTATGATGTATTGGTACTAGCGGTGGGTTCCAAGCCGCGCAAGTTTGGTTGGCCAGGGGTAGATTCCAAGGGTATTCAGGGGTTGTATAGCTTACAAGACCTGGAAATGATGGAGCAAAACACCCAAGGAATCAAAAATGCAGTCATCGTAGGAGGAGGGTTGATTGGCGTTGAAATGGCCGAAATGCTCCAGACGCGCAATGTTCATGTGACATTTCTAGTGCGTGAAGATTGGTTTTGGGCAGGTGTAATGCCCGAAGAAGAAGGAGCTTTGATTAATCGCCACATGATAGACGACCACCATGTGGAGCTAAAATTACAAACCGAATTAAAAGAGATTGTACCCGACAGCAGTGGACGGGTGCAACACATCATTACCAATCACAACGAAAAAATTGATTGCCAGTTTGTAGGTTTAACTATTGGAGTGCAACCTAATACTGATTTCTTGAAGGATTCAAACATTGAAATTAATCGAGGAATCGTAGTAAATCGCTTTATGGAAACCAATGTGCCCGATGTGTATGCATTAGGTGATTGTGCCGAGTTTAGCGAACCTTTCCCCAACCGTCGCCCTATAGAGCAAGTGTGGTATACTGGGCGGATGATGGGAGAAGCACTGGCTCAAACAATTTGTGGTAAACCCACCCAATATAGCCCAGGGATATGGTTTAACTCTGCCAAATTTTTTGACATAGAGTACCAAACTTATGGTTGGGTGTGGAATCAACTAAAAGAGGGGGAGGAGACCTTTTATTGGGAGCACCCTAATGGTAAAATATGCCTACGCCTGGTATATGACCAGCAAAGCAAAAGGTTATTAGGTATCAATGTGTTTGGGATGCGCTTGCGTCACGAGGTATGCGACCGCTGGATAAAAGAGGAGCGCAGTATAGATCATGTCATCGCTCACTTGCGGGATGCCAACTTCGATCCTGAGTTTTACAAGCAACATGAGTCAGCCATAGTGGCTTCTTATAATCAGCAGACGGGTAGCAATGTTCAACTGAAAAAACGTAGTTGGGCACGAATATTCAATCGCAAAACCCAAAATGTTTGATCAAATGGATTCAATGTAAATTTCATATTATCGACATACTATTTAAGATCTATTATAAATTAACCATCTCTATTTAAAAAAAATCAATGAACATTATTCAAAGAATAGGACTAGGCGTTTTTCTACTAGGGTTTGTAGCCTTTATTGCAACTCTTAGCTTAGGAAGGTACCAGTTAAGCGATGAGGTGCTCAATAAGGTTACCTTAGATTATGATACTAAGAAAAACACTGCGAAACGAGCCGCGCTACGCCCTCATGTAGAAGTTATGTTTCGCAAAAAGTTCAGCGACCAATTTTCTTTTGTAGCCAACCTGCGAGGAGGTTTTGAACAAGCCAACCAAGCCATTATGCAAAAGTATGGTTTTACCGATGCTGAGTTGAGCCAATTGGCCGAAAAGGGATATAAAAAATACGAAGAAGCCGTGATTGACGGGCTCTACCCTAAAGGCTCTGAAACCAATGATATTAAAAACAAAAAGTTAAAAGACTATACCAATTGGTTATATGGGAAAAACTTTAAATCAGCTGATGAATTAAAAGGTCAAATTGCTCCTAAAGTTAGCGAGATCAATGCTGCAGTAGTAAAAGATAAAGGGTTTAGTAGTTATGATATTAAGAATCAACTATTTACTATTACCAAAGCCTCTGATGTGGGAATGGTGGCTTCAAATGCACCTTTATGGCTTGTAATGACCATTTTGCTGGCAATAGCAGGAGGTTTAATGTATTTAATTCCAAAGTTATTTCAGGGTTTTCCTGGTATCAGAAACAATGGTGTGTTTACCCATCCGGGTACTTCACGAGGCTGGATTGGTATCTTGGTAGGCAGTTTCTTAATTAGTTTTTACATTTTCCTGTATTGGTTTCCCGAATACATTACCAGTTGGGTGCTTATGGTAGACCCAGTGAGTAAAGCATTGAGTGGCAATGCCGCTAGTCAGTGGTTCTTATATGGGTTTTTGTACACAGTAGCCATTATTGTGATGGGGATTCGCATGGCCAGTAAATACCGCCATAACAAATACCAATTAATTAGAACCGCTTCAGTTACATTTTTTCAGCTCTCTTTTGCCTTCTTGATTCCTGAGATTTTGGTGCGTTTCAACCAACCCTACATGGATTTCAAGAATATTTGGCCCCTGGATTATTCTTTCTTTTTTGATTATAACCTAAAGCAAAAAGCTGCTGCTGGAACTTTGGGTATTTTTATGCTAGGGTGGGGAATTGCCCTGTTTTTATTGGTAGTGCCTACCATGGTTTATTTCTTTGGTAAGCGTTGGTATTGCTCCTGGGTATGTGGTTGTGGTGGTCTGGCCGAAACTTTAGGCGATCCTTACCGTCAATTGTCTGACAAATCCCTCAAAGCCTGGAAGATAGAACGTTACCTGATTCATTCGGTGTTGGTGTTTGCCGTGTTCATGACAGGACTTACCTTATACACTTTCTTTAGTGGGTCATCAAGGGTACTGTTTTTAGATACCTATCAGGTACAAAAAGCTTATGGCTTTTTGATTGGTTCGGCCTTTGCCGGAGTAGTGGGTACCGGATTTTATCCATTTATGGGTAATAGAGTATGGTGTCGTTTCGGTTGTCCTTTGGCGGCTTACTTGGGCATTGTACAGCGTTTCAAATCAAGATTTAGAATCACAACCAATGGTGGACAATGTATTTCTTGTGGTAACTGTTCTACTTATTGCGAAATGGGTATCGACGTAAGAGCTTATGCCCAAAAAGGACAAAATATTGTACGTGCATCTTGTGTGGGTTGTGGTATTTGTGCCGCGGTTTGCCCTCGTGGTGTATTAAAATTGGAAAATGCACCTGAAGAAGGACGTATCCACGATAACCCAATTTTGATTGGTAGTGACAAGATAGAGGTTCGTAAGTAATTTTATCTTATAACATAAAAAGTATAAGCATCTTGGGAAACTGAGATGCTTTATTTTTTCGAGAAAATATAAGCTGCTTGCGCTGATTTTTGGAATAATGGTGTACAATGCATAGGCATTACTTCAAATTCGCTTAAGATCAATAATCCATTGGCAATCAGATGCTGATGTAAATATTGGATGGCTTGTACTTGGCGCTCAACCTCATAATAGAGCAAAGCATTTCGGCAAATGATAATATCGAAATCGCTAGGAATTGTCAATGAGTGTGCTTGAGGGTTTAGGAAATCATGAATATTAAATTTAACATAATCTTTTATTATCGATTTAATATAATACCTACCATCCTTATAAGTGAAGTATTCCTTAAGAAGTGTTTGATCTACGTCTATCAGATTATTGCTAATAACCGACCCTGCTTTAGCTGCCTGAATGGCTTCTATAGATAAATCAGTCGCAAGCATTTCTAATGGAATAGGAGGGGAGATGGTGCTCAATATTTTGTGCAAAATAATAGCCAGCGAGTAGGCCTCGTCACCAGTAGAGCAAGCTGTTACCCAAATTTTGAGTGGTTGTTGGTTTTGAATTTTTTGAGAAATCAAACCTGGAAAAACCTGATTTTGTAGTATATCAAATAATTGAGGGTTGCGGAAAAAGCGAGTGGCATTGTTTAGGCAAGCCGCTACCAGACTTTGTAGCGTTTGTGTGTCTTTCAGCAAGTGCTCATAAAATGCGCCATAATCTGGGATACCAACTTTTTGCTGATGGTAATGAATCTGGGTCGTGAGATAAGCATCTCTGATGCCTGTAAGGTCATATTTTGACTGACTACGGATGAGTTGAAAGAGTGCGTTGAGAGACATGATATGTACAAGAAGATGTTTACATTTGGTATAATATAGCAGTACATTGGTCGTTGAATTGCAAATTCACCTATTTTTTTTTCGTATATTCAGTTACGAAACAAATATCTTTCTAAACTTACATCATGAACTACAAATACTCATTAACACTATCTTTATTGATGCTATTGGCCTGGACAGGCAAGGCCCAAAATTTAAATACTGCTCAAGGAGTGAGCTATCTATCTGCCGAAGAGCAAAAAGTGATTTACTTAATGAATGTGGCCCGTAACGATGGCAATCAGTTTATTCGCAATTATCTGGAGCCTTATGTCAAGGAAAAAGGAATGCAAGATAATCAATACGTAAAGTCGCTTTATCGAGACTTGAGAAGAACCAGAGGATTGGAACCTCTAAAACCTTCCGAAAACTTAACCAAAGCGGCCAACTACCACGCAGAAGATATGGGGAAAACTGGGAAAATTGGTCATAACTCCAGCGATGGTACCAGCCCAAACAAACGAATTAGAAAATATTTTAAAGGATACACTTGGGGAGAAAATTGCTCTTATGGCTACAGCGATGCTTTAGGTATTGTGATGCAGCTCCTAATTGATGATGGCGTTTCTTCATTGGGGCATCGTAAAAATATTCTGAAGAAAGGATTCAAATATGTAGGAGTGTCTATTGAACCACATAAGCAGTACCGTTACAATTGTGTCATGGACTTTGCTGATACGGCGGAATAAAGTTGTACCAGTTTTAATAAAAATTTATAAAAAAGGGAGCTGTATTTTATATACACTCCCTTTTATTTTATCACAATTTCTTGAATTAATAAACTTAGTTCATCTTTTATAGAGGGTGAATTTTCGAAATTCATCTAATCTAAACCAACGTCTTCGCTTTTACCTTGTCCAATACTTTTTGGTAATAATTTTCGTACAGTGGTAAAATGTGTGTGAGGTCAAACTCTTTGGCTCTGGCCAGTGCGTTTTTCTTAAAGGTGGGCAAATTTTCTTCTTGTAAAATGTGTAAGGCATTTTTGGCCATACTATCTACATCGCCTACGTTACTGATAAATCCGGTTTTGCCATCAATGTTTACTTCAGGTATTCCGCCTGCATTAGATGAAATCACAGGTACCTCGCAAGCCATTGCCTCCAGGGCCGCCAAACCAAAACTCTCTTTCTCAGAAGGCATTAAAAATAAGTCAGCTACTGAAAGCACTTCTTCTACGGCATCTATTTTACCCAAAAAGCTCACATCTTCGCAAGTGCCCAATTCTCGACAAAGCGCTTCCATATTGCTTCGTTCCGGGCCATCGCCTACCAACAATAGTTTAGCTGGCATTTCCTTCACTACCCGACTAAAGGTGTGCAATACATCTTGAATACGTTTTACTTTACGGAAATTAGAAGTATGGACTAATAACTTTTCGCCATTGGGGCAAATGGCTTTTTTGAAGTGTTCCTTTTTTTGCTTTTTAAAACGATTAAGGTCAATAAAGTTGGGAATGACCTCTATACCGTTACGAATTTTAAAATGCTGGTAAGTATCTTCTTTCAGGCTTTCCGAAACGGCGGTTACTCCGTCCGATTCATTGATACTTAAAGTAACGACTGGTGCAAAGGAGGGGTCTTTGCCTACCAGGGTAATATCGGTGCCATGCAAAGTAGTGATGACTGGCATAGAAATACCTTCTGACTTTAAAATTTGCTTAGCCATATATGCCGCCGATGCATGGGGTATGGCATAATGAACGTGTAGCAAGTCAAGTTTTTCGTATTGAACCACATTGACCATTTTACTGGTCAGGGCCAACTCGTAAGGGCGGTATTGAAAGAGTGGATAATTAGGGATATATACCTGGTGATAAAAAAGGTTTTCATTAAAAAAATCGAGTCTTACTGGTTGAGAGTAAGTAATGAAATGAACCTTATGACCTTTTTGTGCCAGTGCCTTGCCTAATTCAGTTGCTACAACGCCACTACCTCCAAAGGTGGGGTAACAAACAATTCCTATTTTCATTTGAATAAAATTTGTCCTCAATAATCATCCGGTAATCAATGCAGATGTTCGGGGATTTTAACCATGGTTAAATGGCATATGTTATGAGCTTATATAATCTATGAACAAAAAAAACACAAAGGGTGTTCTAATAGTCTTCTACAAAGAAAATAATTTTCCAATTAAAAATATTTGTTTACGGCATCAGTTTGCTGTTAAAATACTGTTAAACCGCTAATTATTAGCTGGTTAGACTTAAGCCTGATGGCTGATAGTGCTCGAACCCAAACTACATTCACTCAATCAATCTATGCTTTTTCCTGAGGTGCAATGATTTCGCTCACCCCCGTAATAGCATCTTTACCTTTAGGGTTTTTACACCTGATTTCGAGACGCACCACACCCTGACCTCGCCGCATTTCCTTAGCTACTACCTTGGCAGTGAGGGTCATAGTATCGCCAATATAAATAGGCCGTAAAAAGCGTACATCTTGCGAAAGTGCAATTGCTCCCTGGCCTGCAAAATTATAAAGTGCTGTAGAAATAAAGCTAATTAACAAAGCCCCATGAGCGATTCTGGCTTTGAACTGAGTCGTTTTGGCAAATTCTTCGTCTAGGTGCAGTGGGTTCTTGTCACCAGAAATCTCAGCAAATTGCTTGACCAATTCCTCAGTAATAGGTTGTACTAGTACTTCTTCATCGCCGATGTTGATATTGTCGTATGTTCGCATGAATTTATAAATTGATTTTGACCCGCAAAGATACTAGGTCATCAGTAAGTAACAAGTATCTTAATCACAGGATTACTCAACGATCTTCATGAAGATGGCTTGTTAAATCTGAACCCCTACAATAGTAATATCATCTCTTTGAGGAACTTCCTCTTTCATGTGGCGATCTAGCTCATTAAGGAGAGCTGTTTTTTGCTGGAGGAGCGTCAAGTGACTCACAGCTCCTATTAATTCATTCAGGCGATGTCTGCCAAATTTTTCTCGCTTGATGTTATGTTGATCAGTGTAGCCATCAGAGGTAAGATATAAAATAGTGCCTTTGGGCAACTGTACTACTTGATTGGTAAAAGGACGATCCTCATAGCGATGCAAACCTCCAATGGATCTTTTGGTACCTTTAATAGTAAATAACTTTCCTTCTACGACTTCTTCAATGGGGACTTTATTTTTAGAAGATGAGGTGAGTAAATGATGACTCTGGTAACTCAAAGATTCTACCGAGATGTCACTGGTTGAATTAGAAAAATAATGGGAGTGAGTTTGCACAGTAGAATACAACAATGGACGTCGGGCTCCCGCAAAGGTTACTTGACGATAATTAGCTTTTTCGGGAAGTTCTTCTATTAAACAGATGCCAATATCCATTCCATCATCATTCTTTTTCTGTTCCTGGCGCAGAGCAATACGAATCTCAAGGTGCAATACCTCTAAAATAAGGGCAGGTTCTTCCAGATTCTTTTCATTTACAATTTCATGGAGTAATGTGTTGCCAATCATGCTCATAAAAGCCCCTGGTACACCGTGTCCAGTACAATCTACTACTGCTATAAAAGTTTTGTTGCCCCGTTGATGTAGCCAGTAAAAATCCCCCGATACTACTTGTTGAGCTTTGAATATGATAAAATAATTTTGAAATACTTCTTCAAACTCATAAGGTTCGGGTAAAATGGCTTGCTGTATTTGTTTGGCATAACGTAAACTATCCATCAACAGAGTTTGCTTTTCTTCTATCTTAGCCGACTTTTGTCGAATCTCATCCATCGTAAAATGAACCGTTTCCAGCATATAAGCAAAATCCTTAGACAGCATACCAATTTCGTCTTTGGTTTCTAGCTTGAGCAATTGACTATTGCGGGCAAAATTACTTTGGATTACTTCCCCAATAGAGTGCGAAAGGCGGCGAATGGGACGGCTCAACATGCGACTGATAGTGTACCCCAAAATAACAATAAGCACCAAACAAGCCGTCATAATCAGGAATAAAGTGATGGTAATCTGGCTTTCCAAAGCCTTAGAAGAAACCAATATGACTTGATTTAAGTGATCTAGCTTTACCTTGATATTTTCCGCTAACACTTTTAAATCCTTACGAATACCCTGGTCGTTGTTGTATCCAATAATAGCTTCCACATGGGCCAGAGCAAAAAACAATTCCTGGTAAAGTTGTAAATCTCCATTGAGGCGATACTGTACCTTGGTGGGCCACACACTAGCCTTTACATAGCCACGCAATTTATTTACTTCCTTATTGAGTGAATCTATGTAAAATGGCTGTTTCCTCAGAATAAAATCTTTTTCGTGGCGACGAATCATAAGCACTGTCAATTTGTGGTAGTTTGGCAGGTGTACTCGCCCCGAATCTTCTACTTGATGAATGGCTTCACGCATGTAGCCCTCAAGGCCATAATCTTTGAATCCCCGATATTTTATCAGACTAATGAGTTGGGCAAAAACTTGTTCGTATTCATGATAGTGACTCACAATACTATCTATCTTGCTATTGATGTTGAAAGAAGCTGTTTCGCGGTTGTGCTCCAGAGACTTGAGAGATTTTTGTACCCGAATTAGGAGAGAGTCGCGTTGTTTGAGGTACTTGCTATTTCCTGTAATATAAAACTGAGAATTGATGATCTCATCTTTGAAAAACTCACTTTCCAGACGATTAATGATTTGTGTATTTAAATTGATAGACTGTAATTGAAGCGCAATTTGTTCTATCTTTTCTTTTTTTTGGTCAAACCAAAAATTGGCTGCAATAATAGTGAAAGTAATCACTAAAAATATTGCAAAGTAGAATAGCAACTTGGATTTGATTGTATGAAACCTAATGACCAAAATATCGAGTTTTTCTTGCCTAATATCACAAAAGTAGTGCAAACAATGTGATAATAATTTAAGGCAATGTTATGCATTGATTAATAATTTTTGAAAATGTAAGAGTTGTGTGAAACTACTTGGGTGAGTTAGATTTTCTTGAGGCATTTAAGTAGTTTACTTCTGTATAATTGTGTTTTTTTGATAAGATAGTTACCTAATAGACATTGTCTTTCTGGCTCATTTTTCAAAATTGATACCTTGTACAATAAGAAAGCGAGATAGCTTCTAACTATGAGAGAAATACAGCAAAGCAATTGGCTAACCTTGAAAAGCTTACGTTACAATTTTACTCCAATCAAAGTAATATCATCTCGTTGTTTTACCTCGCCCTGCATATGTTCTGCCAACGCTTGCTCGTAGTTAAGTGCTTGTTGGCTGAGAGAAGTGCTGGCTTGCTGCTTAATCAAGCTCATCAAACGCATTTTGCCAAACTTTTTTCGTTCTACATTATGTTGATCGTTGAAGCCATCCGAAGCAAGGTAAAGTGTACTCCCTTTGGGCAATATAAAGGCGTGATTCTCAAAAGGACGATACTTGCTTTGCCCTCCAATAGAGCGTTTGGTTCCTTTTATTTCGCTGAGCTCGCCATTGTTGAAATACCAAAGAGGACGCTTGGCTCCTGCATATACAATCTTGAATTCATCAGGAGTATTGGGCAGCTTTTCAATGGCACAAAAGGCCACATCCATACCATCATCATTTTTATGTTTTTCCTGATGCAGCGCAATTTTTACCTCTATGTGCAGCTCTTCTAAAATATCAGAGGGGTTTTGAGAACGGTTTTCTTTTACAATCTTATTGAGTAAAGTATTGCCAATCATACTCATAAAAGCTCCTGGTACCCCATGTCCAGTACAATCTACTACCGCCAAAAATATTTTGTTTTCGTAGGAATTGAGCCAGTAAAAATCTCCCGAAACCAATTCAGCTGGTTTGTAGATCACAAACGATTCCTCAAACATCATTTGAATTTCGTCGTTTTCGGGTAAAATAGCTCGCTGGATTTGTTGTGCATAGCGAATACTATCCATCAGCAAACGTTGCTTTTGCTCGAGATTGCTCGATTTAGATTTAATTTCTCCAATGTAATCATGCATACGCTCTAGCATAAAAGAAAAGTCATTGGCAAGGTGTCCTACTTCGTCTTGTTGCTGAATTTTAACTAATGGGACTTTTTGAGAGAAGTTTTGACTTACAATTTCGTGGATCGAATCGGATAACTTTTTGACAGGTTTGCTTAGAATGCGGGCAATAACAAGGCTAAATACAATGAATGATACCACAAACAAACCCAACACAATGAAACTGCTCTGCTGAATGTACTGGTGCCGTTGTTCGTTTTTGGTGAGCAATATTTGATTGATTTTTAAAATCGCATTTTTGATGATGGTAAAAGAGTCGTTCAAATCCTTACGAAGCCCAGATTGGTTGTTGAAGCCTATCTTTTCTTCGATGGCTACCAGCTCCAAAAAATTGATTAAATAACGATCCACCTGATTGAGTAAATGTTTTTTCTCTTTAGCATCAATAGGTCTGCGCTGAATTTCTGCCTTGAGAATTCCCGTAATAGAGTCCACCTTATTGGCGTAAGTACGATCTTTCCGAATGATAAAATCTTTTTCAAAACGACGTGCCATCAAAACAGTGGTAAGGTCGCGGGTAAACTTTGAGCTTTCAATTTCGTGAATATGACGTCGCATCTCTCCTTCTTTACCAGTATCTTTAAAACCCCGCTCAATGATCAATTGGATCATCTGGTCAAATACTTTTTGGTAATTGATGAGCGTGACTTGAATACTATCAATGGTATTTTCTAAATCTGCCGAAGCTACAGCAGGCGTATTGGCCAAAGTTCTGAGGTCTAGAAATACTTGTTGTGCAACCTTATTTCTTTGAGAGAGGTAGGAACTATAGCGGGATTTATAAAAGTTAGAGTTGGTTATTTCGTTCTCAAAAAAATCACGTTCCAATTCGCCAACAGTTAATATTTGTAAGTTTATCTTGGCCAACCCTGCGTCTACTTTTTCTACGTCACTTTGTTCAGAATCAAGCCATAAACTGATACTAATGAAAGTAGCAATGACCAAAAAAAAGGTCATAAAATAAAAGAATAACCGGGCCCTAATGGAGCGAAAAACGATGCGCATGAATTATATAACACTTACTACGAAATAATCACGTAAAACATGTACCAAAACTATACCTGATGTGGCCATTATCCTAAAATAATAAATCATCAAATTGTTAGGAGTTGTTAAACTTGCCAGCATATGATAATTTTTAAACATACGCTTAATTGTGTAACTTTCAGAGTTTGAGTGCAAGATGACTTCATTATTAAAAAACCTTGTTTCAGCATGGATCATCATGAGATAGCCAAAATTCATCAACTAGTGCAAAGTGCCGATGAAAAAAACATAGCAGTGGCTTTCGAAATTTTTCAGTCAGCAGATTATAAAGATAACCAAGAGCTAGTAACCTACCTCTTTACCTTGGCCTTTTTTCATCCAAAAGAAGAGATTCGTCAGCAGGCTAAACCGTTATTGAAAAAAGTGGTATCAGCCAGCTTTTATGTGGATTCGGCGCGTGACCTGGTTTTTTCTAAGATCGTACCCAAAAGTGGTATTCCCAGTGTGTTTATTTTTACTCATTTGCTTGAGCAAATACATAAAAAAGGTGTATTAGATGTACAAACTCTAGGCAAATACACTTTAGACCTTTGGACCCAAAGTTGGGAGTTTTGCTGGAAGCACCAGACCGAAGACATTACCTATATTTTAAATAAAATTAAAAAAGGTACCTCACTCCAATTGGCGGGGAGTGTACGGGATTTACCTGAGGCATTATGGCAGCTAACCGATCTTGAAAGCCTCACTATTATCAATAGAAACCTCAGCCGTATTTCTGATGATATTCGCAATCTTACCAATCTTAGGTACCTCAACATTCAGAGTAAATTGTCGGCTTTTCCGGTTGGCTTGGTAGAACTGGTAGGTTTAGAAGAACTAAAATTATTTATTAGCAACGATCAGTTTTTCAATAGTGTGCCCCCCGAGGTAGATCAATTGCTCAAGCTAAAATCATTGACATTTACTAGCCTTGCAGGCGAATTTCCTATTAATTTTTGTTTTATAGTATCGTTGGAGTCTATCGATTTGGGGTATTCTAATTTTACCGATTTTCCTGAAGAAATCGCCCAATTGGCCAATCTACAATCTGTAAAGTTAAACTTTAATGAAAACCTGAATCTTAAAGGGGTATTTCGTAAACTGAGTAAAATAAGTAGCTTAAAAAACCTGGACTTGTCTTTTTGTAAGCTGGATCAACTCCCCGAAGAAATTGCTTTGCTGGACCAGGTCGAAAACCTCAACTTGTCAGGTTGTCATTTGCTGGATATTCCAATGCACATTGAGGATATGGTGTCTTTGAAGTCAATCGATATCAGTCACAATCAATTGAGTAGTATACCGCCTACATTGTATCGCCTTCCTCGTTTGGAGAAAATTCGTGATAACAGTGGAATCATAGAGGTAAAAGCCGGAAATAAGTAATTTATGAGATTACCCACCAAAAACAACATCTTTTTGTAATGCTTATCGTACAATCTATTCTCTATTAATCATTTACACTTGAACATTGACACAAGAAAACAATGAGCGAAGAAACTAAAAACCAAGGAAAAAACAAGAACAAACTACACGCAGTATTGGCCGTAGAGGCTACAAACAAAGCCCAGGCAGAGAAAATCTTGAACGAACAAATCTCTAACTTTTCTAAAAACGATAGCCGCTTTGATGGATTAACCAGGGTATTGATTCCTTTGGAAGGAGAGGGTGAGCGGATGACTACCGATAATAAGATTATTAACTATACCGTAATTGAAAATGTGGCTTATGTGGCCGACATTGTTTGCAAATACCTTAACACCACCCTTACCAAAGAGGAAACGAACTCATCAGGAGCGGCCCGAGCAGAGTTAATCATTCAGGGGGAGAGTTATGGAGAGGTAAGTGCTACCTCGCTACTTGCTTTGGAAAATTACATTGCCAAGGTACGTCGCTTTTATGAAGCTATTCCTACGTTGGACCCCACCAAAGATTGGAAAGAAGATGAGACTAAAAGCCGTGGGTTTAAAAGAACCGATGCAGAACGTAAGTATAAAACCGAAAAACGCACCAAACACATTGTAGTACATCCACCTACGGAGCACTTCCCAGCTGAAATCCGAGAATCTACCACCGATGTACAAGTAGGGAAGTACGAAACGGTGTATACCAGTACTAAAATTTCTACACGAGATAAAGCCGAGTTGCTCAAGCGTATAGATGTGGTATTGGAGGCAGTAAAAACTACCCGAGCCAAAGCCAACGAAGCTGAGGCCAAACAAAGCGAATTAGCGACAAAATTGTTCGATTTTATCAACAAAGACATCATAAATTCGTAGTAAGACCTTATGAAGCCTAGTTTCAGTCTTAGTATCAGTCTAATAAAGCACGCTGCACCAGCCTTCGCAGCGTAGCCTATAAGCGACAGTGTACTGCTTCATAGTATTAGTAAAAAAACATTTGGAGACTTCTCGCAGATGATCAATTGTTGGACAAAGGTTCGAATCCTTTCCCCGAATCAATTTTGATGATTAATTATCAATGGTGAATGATCAATTTACTTGTTTGAAAGCCAATTTATAATTGAACATTAATAATTTATAATTCATTTTTCGGGGTAGCTCAGTGGTAGAGCAGCAATCTTATTTAAAACTTCTGTGGTGAAAGATCAACAAGTGTAATCGGTATTGAGTGGTTCGAATCCCTCCTCGCCCACAATGATTAACCATTGAACATTAATCATTAACCATTAAAATTGGGCGAGTGGCGTAATTGGTAAACGCACCTAATTTTGGTTTAGGCACCTTCGGGGCGTACAGATGGGTATAAGCTGTGCGCCCCTTTTTTATTGAGCGTTAATGGTCTTTTTCAGTGCTTGGTGCTGGTCACAAAGCCGTGAGAAATTATCACTCAATTTATTTACTCGAGCAATAATCTTTTGCTGCGTTTCAAATAAATCTTCTGACTGAATCGGGGCCGCGTTGGCGTGTCTTTGGGGAGAGTGAGGATTATAATTAAATTTCCATTGGGTGACTTTATTTTTCAAGGCAAAGCTCCTGACTTTCTCTAGTGTCTGCACAAAAACCTTGGCAGGTACATCTCCCGATTTATGAATATGCAACTCGTTTTCCTGAAATCTCACTACAATATTTTCTGATCTATGTACAATCATCTGTCTTCTATTTAAGGTTCAAAGTGTTTGCGTAGAGATGATTCAAGACTAATGCCTTTTTGTTAAAGTGTTGATAGTTAATGATTTAATTTTTTTGAAAGTTGATTAGCTTTCTCATTTTGAGAGATTGGTTTTAAATTGAGAGGAATAAAAAGGCACAAGTCAGTAACCTGTGCCCAAATAATCGTCCAAAAGCCAAAATCAGTAATCTGCTACTCCACCAAATTCAGAATTGTGCTTTTAAGTGCTTTTAAAATCCGGTGAATATCAAAAATTTCGCGTTTGGTGGCATCGAAAGCCAGACTTACACAATAACTATTTTTGTATAATACCACAAAAAACCAGTGACGACCAATAACATAAGCTCCATATACTGGTAAATCAGTTGCTTGAGCGGCATTATGCTGTTGAGCGGCAAACATTGCAGCTACCAATTGACCCAATGGATCATTTTCAGGTCCCCATTCCTTCTTATATTCGTGAAAGCAAAAGTAGGGCAATTCTGGTTCTTCAAATCCTCGGGCAATCATCACATCTACCTTGCCCGAAAGCTCCATATTACCCACCCTGGCCGAAAGTTGACGATTGGCAAATTCCTGAAAATGAGGCGTATCAAAGTTGACCAAGTCTACCAGAGGGGCAATGAATTTTTTTATCAGTTCTTGTTCGTTCCAGTTATTTACTCGTTTGATGAGTTTTTCCTGAAGCCGTAGCAAAGCCTGTTCTTCAGCATTGGACACCTCAGCCGATTGGTTGAGCCAGTTTTTGAGCCATTTGCTGCTTTGGGTACGTTTGAGTTGAAATTTTCGACGAAGTTGAGCAGTAGTACAATCACGGAAGTTAAGCATTGTTACAGGATTTGAATTTGAGTGAAAAATAGAAGAATTGGCTTGCTGTAAGTCTAATAGCGTTTGTTTAAGCTCTTTGACAATGAGATAAATCTGAGTGAGGCTATCTTTATGGGCGAGGTATACCTCACTTAAGGCATATTGATTGCCTTGTAGCACTCCAAAATACCACCAATACTGATCTACTACCAAAGCACCATAAATAGGCAGCACATTTTGGTTCATATGATGCGCTGCCAGCAAACTTGCCAGAAACTGCCCCTCAGGCGTGTATTTGTGATGATCTTGCCGAGTATAGAGGCCCAAACAAAAATAAGGATTACCCAATTGTTGGTGCCCACCGCCTACTACCAAATCAGGCGAATCATAGAACGTATGGTTTTGTGATACCTGAGCAAAAATGTTTTCTTGATGAAACAACCGAAAATGCGGAGTATGCAAGTCAGCCAAATGAAACAAAGGCGCAATGAAGTTAAAAAGCATATCAGATTTTCCCCAATGTGCTCCTTGCTGTTGCAATCGATTTTGTAGCATTTTCAATGTACTGACTTCTATTTCGGAGAGCGAGTCGATCGTATTGAGCCAGTCATCGAGCAAAACTGTAGGGCGGTATTCCAACTCGAACACCTCCTGGAGTTTGGCCTCTGACCATTCGTTAAAAAAACTATACATAAATTATTGGTTAATATGGTTTGATAATATTATATTAGTTGTGAATTTTTACAAATTGTGTTAGAGAGCGATTCATGAGCCCTCTTTTAAAGGCACTTTTGTCAAATTTGCCATCTCTTTGTGTTGATTAATACAAATTTTGTAAATTATTTTTACATTTTCAATTTTTCTCAACACTTTTGTAAAAAAAATTATGGGAATGAAAGACAACTACGGCATAGGTGATAGGATATTCGCCATCAGAAGAAAACTCAAATTAAGTCAACAGGAAGTAGCAGATAAGGTAGGCGTTTCTCGCCCTTCATTGTCTCAGATGGAAACAGGCACCATTGCGGTTTCCTTGCATGCTATCATGAAATTTGTAAGCTTATTCAACACTACGTATGAATGGTTACTAACAGGTAAAGGTGATATGTTTGCTTCAGAAGAAGAGCGCCTGGAGCACCTGGATCCTAAGATTTTGCAAGAAAAGATTAATTATTTGGAGCAATTACTCAAAACCAAAGAAGAACTCATTCGGGCCAAAGATGCGCAGATTAGCTTATTGATGGAGAAATTGGAACAAAAGTAAAAAATATTAACATTTAGGTGCTAAATGCAATTAGTAGAAGAACGAATTAGAACCGCATTTGAGCAAAAACACACCAAGCTCGACTTAAGTGGTTGCGAACTGAGATTGCTTCCACCTGAGATTAAAAGTTTAACCACCCTGGTCGAGCTAAACCTTAGCCGTAATAATTTTATTAATCTCAATTTGGAACCTTTGGGCGGCCTTACTAGGCTCAATACTTTGCATTTGGAGAGTATGAGCTTAGTACGTATTCCTACGTCTATCCAAAATCTTACTCAATTAAAAAAGCTGAACCTAGCCAATAATCGCATTGATAAACTAGAGGATTTTATTGGGAGTTTTACTCAATTAGAGCACCTAAGCTTGCGCAACAATGAGGTAGAAAGTATACCAAAGCAATTGGCTCTATTGCAACAATTGAAATACCTCGATTTGGGTGGAATAAAAGGCAATAGGTTACAAACATTGCCTGAGGTGATTTATGATCTTAAGGAGTTGGTAGTGTTGGATGCTAGTTCCAACGAAATCATGACCATATCAGAAAGCATCCAAAGATTAAACAAACTACAACGCTTGATTTTACGCAACAATCATCTAAAGCACATCCCACAAGCCATTGTACAATTACCAAAACTACAGATTTTAGACCTTTCTTTTAATCCAACCTTAACTACGCTACCTGAAGGCTTTCAAGAGATGAAAAGTTTACATACTTTACATCTTGATCAACGAGTGCTTGCTAATCCATTGAAAAAAGACAAAAGGTAAAATCTGAGACCTTCTTTGACGGGTATAAATTCTTGGTGAAAAAGGGTTTTTTCTTAATTTTTGTGAAATCTAGTTTAAGTTGGTATTATTTTTTCATAAACTGCTAATAAATTAGCTATTGGGCTAAAAGATATTTTACAGGGGCATACGTAAGCAGAGAGAGTTTTACCGATGAAAGGTTACACTATATTATATTTCATATTTTGCTATTTTTTGAGCACTTGTCTGCCTTTGGTTGCTCAAAACGACTCTATTCCGCCCTCTGCCGATTTTCTTATTAAAAGTAAAGGAATCCCATTCATTAAAAACCACACTCCTAAAGAATACTTAGCTGCTTCTCAAAACTGGACAATTACCCAAGATAACCGAGGAATGATGTACATTGGCAACAATGACGGAATTCTTGAGTTTGATGGGCTAAACTGGCGATTGATTACCACCTCTAACAAGGCTGTTGTGAGGTCGCTTGCCAAAGACGAAAAAGGGCGTATCTATGTGGGAGCTTTAGGAGAAGTAGGTTATTTAGCGCCTGATTCTTTAGGTAAAATGGAGTATGAATCGCTGCTGCCAGTCATACCAAAAGAAGAGCGTAATTTTAACAACATGTGGGATATATACATAGGGAAAGAATCCATCTACATGATGAGTTTTTCCGGGCTATATATTTTTCCTAAAGATGTTCCCAAATCCAAAAAGCAAGTAAGGGTGATTCATCCTACCAAAGATCAGCTATTTCATCGGGGTTTTTTGGTAAATGATGTAATGTATGTAAGAGAATGGGAGAAGGGTTTGATGAAGCTAAATGGTGACAGCTTAGAAATGGTGCCAGGTGGGGATTTTTTTGCCAATGAACGCATCTATGGTATGGTGCCTTTTGGTAGTGATAAAGTATTGATTGCTACCCGAACCAAGGGTTTGTTTGTTTATGATGGTAAACAATTTACCCCTTGGCATACTGAATTGACTCCTTTTTTAAATAAAGCTGAAATCTACAGCGCCAGATTACTCAAGAATAAATACTATTTGCTCACAACACTCAATGCGGGCGTATTTATTCTGGATGTAGAAGGTAAGCCTATC
Source organism: Microscillaceae bacterium (assembly GCA_003483885.1). Classification (GTDB taxonomy): domain Bacteria; phylum Bacteroidota; class Bacteroidia; order Cytophagales; family Microscillaceae; genus Microscilla. The sequence goes on along the minus strand of DMXI01000254.1, from coordinate 32,473 downwards.
CAGTTGATTAATCAACCCAAAGGTTTACTGAATAACTCGATATACTATTCTTTTTTAGATAGAAATCAAAACTTATGGCTAGGAGGAGAAAACGGCATATCTATGCTTCAGGTAGGGCTACCTATTACGGTTTTTGATCAACGCTTAGGGATAGATGGAGGAACCAATGCCATTCGCCTGTTCAATGATAATTTATATTTGGCTACCAATCCAGGGCTTTATTTTAGGAGTTGGACCAAGCAGGAGAACATTTTAGAAGGTGGAGCAGGCTTTCGCCTAATGAAAAATGGGTCAGGCCAAACCTGGAACTTTATTGAATTTGACAAAAGACTATACGTAGGGCGCTTCAATGGGGTCATGAATATTCAGGGAACGGTTGCCCAACAGATACTCAAAAGTCAAAGCCATATTGTAGGTTTTGTACCTTTAAAAGATAATAAGGTATTGGTAGCAGGAGCCGAAGGACTTATGTTGCTTTCTCGAAGAGGATTAAGGTGGACGCAGGTCAAACAATACAAAAGTTATAAACCTACTTTTGATCAACATCACTATTTGTTACAAGATCGAGACAGTGTTTTTTGGACGTCTCACCAAAACGTAGGAGTGTTTAGTTTTAAGCTTGACGAAGCTACAGATAGCTTGATTAATTTAACATTTTATGATGCAGCTAAGTATGGACTTCCTTCCAATTTACAAATCCGAACTTTTAAGGTAGATAACCGAATTGTACTCGCAACCGAACAAGGAATTTTTACTTTTGATAAAGCGCAAAATAAATTCAAAAGAGACGTGTTGGATAGCTACATGCCCAAAGGACAACGGGTTTTCTTTTTGGTAGAAGACTTTGGTGGCAATATTTGGTTTCAGGCAGGGGATAAAATTGGGGTGCTTCAAAAGGAGTCAGGCCAAGAAAATAAGTTTACCACAAATTACAGCCATTTTGCTCCTTTAAAAGGAGCCGAATTGTACTGCATTGTACCACTCAAAAGTGGTGAAGTAATGATGGGCACTTCAGAGGGGATTATTCACTACCAGGGTAACTTAAACAAGAAATACACAAGCGATTTTAATGCATTTATTAATAAAGTAGAGCTGGAAACTGGACAAGGGCCTGATTCATTGATTTTTGCTGGAATGTATCGCAATGTGGTAGGTAGTGTATTGTCAAAACAGCCACAATCTGCCATTAAAGAATTTCCATTCAAGTTAAATAGTTTTCGTTTTGGGTTTAGCACTCCTTATTATACTTTACCAAAATCGATTCAGTATAGCTATTATCTGGATGGCTTTAATGAGAAGTGGTCAGAGTGGGCGGATCACAAAGAAAAAGAATATACCAATCTATCAGCAGGTACTTATACATTCCACGTCAAAGCACGCAATGTATATGGAGAAGTAAGCGAAGAAGCAATCTATACATTTATTGTAAAGCCACCCTGGTATCGCACTATTTGGGCTTACATTGGTTTTACCTTGATGGCATTGTTACTATTATGGGGGATCATCTGGCTAAATACGCGTCGTTTGAGACAACAGAAAGAATTTTTGGAGAAGAAAGTAGAAGAAAGAACTGCGGAGATTCGAAATAAAAACGAAATTCTGGAAGAACAAAAAGAAGAAATTGTTTCAAAAAACGATGCGCTCGAGATTCAGAAAGAAGAAATTACAGCGAAAAATGCTGCCTTGGAACAGCAAAAGGAGGAGATTACAAATAAAAATACTGAACTAGAACAGCAAAAAGAGGAAATGATTGCTCAAGCTGATGTGTTAAAAACGGTCAACCGTGAATTGACACACCAAAAAGATGAGATTCAAAGGCAAAGGGATGAAATAGAACTGCAACGTGACAGCATTCAGTTTCAAAAAAATGAGATAGAGCACCAAAAAGACGAGATCGAGGAGAAAAAAGATGAAATAGAACGCCAACGGGATGTTTTGGAAAAAACGAATGAAATTATTCGTAGAAAAAATCAAGATATTACCTCGAGTATTCGCTATGCCCAAACCATTCAGCAAGCCATTCTGCCTTTTGACCAGCGAATGGATCAGGTATTGGATGACTACTTTATTGTTTATCGCCCTAAAGACATAGTTTCGGGAGATTTTTATTGGCTATCAAGTAGTATTGAAAACAAACTATTGATGGCATCAGTGGACTGCACAGGGCACGGGGTACCAGGAGCTTTTATGAGTATGATTGGTTATACGTTGTTGAATGAAATTGTCAATGACCAGGAAATTACCCAACCTGCCCAAATATTAGAAGAACTACACAAACTTACACGCCTGGCTTTGCGTCAGGAGTCACAGGCAAATGCCGATGGCATGGATTTATGCCTTTGTATGCTAGAACCAATAGATGCTACCCAGGTTCAAATCACTTTTGCTGGAGCTAAAAGGCCTCTTTATTATGTGCTGTCTGGAAGCAATGAATTGCTTGAAATTAAAGGGAATCGTAAGTCAATTGGAGGAGGAAAACATTTTGAAAACCCTAAGTTTACCCAGCAAGCTTTTGTAGTCCCTAAAGGTACTATTATCTATTTGACTACCGATGGTATGATAGACCAAAACAACGAGCAACGGAAAAAGTTTGGGACTGTTCGTTTCAAAGAATTGTTGGAAAACTGTTCCTCTTTACCTTTGGTAGAGCAAAGAGACAGGCTAAACAACGCATTGGATCAACATCAACTGGGTACCGACCAAAGAGATGACATAACTGTATGGGGTATAAAGATTTAATCCATTCCTTGGATACTGCAACTAACCCCTCTGATAAAATTTAACTAAACATCACTTAATCTAAATAATTTATATAAATTGTCATTGTTTTTGTGGTAGTTAAAATATAGAGTACAAGCGTTTTCGACTGGACATATACACATACCGATTTATGATGAAGTTGACTAAAAACTTTCATAATCTTTCTATCAGATATAAAATTTTCTTTCCTCTAATTTTGGTCATGCTTATTATTATCACTAGTCAAGTGGTATTCAGAGGTTTTGAGAGCAAATCTGTAAGATTAAATAACAACTGGGTAAACATTGCTGGACAAAACCGAATGTTGTCGGTCAAAGTTTTGAATTTAAGCCAATTAGTGGCTCAAGGTGAAGAGTCATACCGTAAAGAGCTAAATTTAACAAAGCAAGACATTGAGTTTGCAATACGTACCCTAAAGTTTGGTGGCAAAATCACTATCAATAAAAAAGAACTTCAAATTCCTTCTCTTAATACTGCTCTACTGGTATTGCATGAAAACCTCAAAAAAGATTGGCAGTCATACAATAAGCAAGTTTCTCAAATTAGCAGCAACCTTTATACACAATATGATAAGCGCCAAAAAAAACAAGTCCTTCTCAAGTCTATAGCCCTTAGCGATCAGTTTATAAGAACCAGTAACGAAATTATTTATCGGATTACAGAGGCTAATGAAACTTCTCAGGTAAACAGAATGTTTTGGCGACGCTTTGTCTTGTTGAGCAATGTATTCATTTTGTTATATGTATTGTATATTTTTTGGCAGTACACGCTTAGACCGCTACAAAAGCTCAGCGAAGTATCCAGTAAAATGGTGAAGGGGCAATTAGATCAGGATATTGATATAAAGCAAAAAGATGAACTGGGTAAAATAGCGGAAGCAACGAACGATCTTGCGTATAATTTAAAAGAAGTAAGAGATTTTGTAGAGGAATTGGGCAAGGGAAATTATCAGGTGCAGCTAGAGATGGAGAAAAGAGGGAGAATCATAGCGGAAGATAGTTTATTTATGACTTTGATTACGGCCCGAAATCAATTGATTACCCTAAAAGGAGAAAATGAAAAGCAGACTTGGGCGTCTCACGGATTGGCCGAAATAGGGCATATTTTGAGTGCAGGCGATACTGATATTCACGCAATGGGGCAAAGAATCCTGAGCGAGTTAATTAAGTTTTTAAAAGGAAATCAAGGAACCATTTTTTTGCTGCGAAAATCAGAAGAAGAAGATAATTACAAAGAGTGGTTAAAGCTTATTGCTTGTTATGGCATTAGCGAAGAACGTATTAAGCAAAAAGAGATTCCTTATGATGGAGAGTTTGGAGCAGGTCTTATCGGGCAAGCTTTGATAGAAAAAGGAACCATTCATCAAGTAGGGGTGACACCTGAATATTTTGAAGTAAAGCTAGGCGCAGGAGAAATCAGCAATGGTAACCTATTGATTGTACCGCTCATTTTTAATCAAACAGAGGTAGGGGTATTGGAAATAGGTTCTTTCAGAGAGTTTGAAAACCACGAGATCGATTTTGTGGAAATTTTGGCTGACCGAATTGCTTCTACTATTCTCAATATCCAATCCAGCAAAAAAACCAATCAATTGCTATTAGCTTCTGAGGAGCAAAAAGATATCTTACAAGCCCAAGAGGAAGAAATGCGACAAAATGTGGAAGAGTTGAGAGCAATCCACGAAGTGATGGGTAAGAAACAAAAAGAGTTAGAAAGACAAAATCAACGTATTAAATCAAGTGAGCTGGTATTGACCAAAGCGCTCAAACAACTAGAAGAACAAAAACAAACCCTTGAGACCCAAAAGATAGATCTTGAAGAAGCTAATGATGTGCTCCATGCCCAAGAAGAGGAAATGCGGCAAAATGTAGAAGAACTGGTAGCAACTCAAGAAAACCTGGCGCTGAAAAGTAAAAACTTGGAACGTCAAAACAAACTGATTACCACAAGTATTTATTATGCTCAAAATATCCAGCAGGCAATTCTACCATCTCAGGAAAGGCTTCAGCGTTCTTTAAAGGATAGTTTTGTAATATATCGTCCAAAAGATATTGTTTCAGGGGATTTTTATTGGTTAAGTAAGATTGATAATAGAATAGTAGTAGCAGCGGTAGATTGTACTGGGCATGGGGTACCAGGAGCTTTTATGAGTATGATTGGTAACACGTTGCTTAATCAGATTGTTAACGAAAAGAAAGTAACAAAACCCTCAGAAATACTTAAGTTACTCGATAAAAGCGTTTACGAAGATTTGAACCAACAAAAAAGCAGCAATCGAGAAGGAATGGATGTATGTATATGTACGATTGAGCCTGGAGAGACACAGACTAATGTTTGCTTTGCTGGTGCCAAAAGAAGCTTGTACTATACCCATCAAGGTGAATTGATAGAAGAAAAAGGAGATCGTTTTTCAATAGGTGGCTGGCAAAATAATGCCCGCAAAAGTTTTATTGGCAGAGATATAAAACTACAGGCTGGAGATCGTATTTATCTTTCTTCGGATGGTTTTGTAGATACTCCCAACCCCAGACGCAAAAGCTTTGGTACCAAACGTTTTAGAAAAATCTTGCAAGAAAGCTTAGAGTTGTCTATGAATGAGCAGAAGAATACTATAGAAGGAGCTTTAGATCAATTCCAACAAGATGCTGAGCAACGAGACGATATTTTGCTCATAGGTATTGAGCTTTAGTTTTGCAATGATGAACTAACTTTGTAAGACAGTCTAAACCTGATCTATTAATTAATCCTTTGTTAAGAAACAACCTAAAGAGGCACAACCATGGGGGTTATTCAGCTGTATACAGCATAGTGGCATAACATTGGTTGATGATTTTGTTGATGAATATGAAGCAAAAACTTTTATTTGGGTTGACCTGCCTTTTATGGAGTTGTAGTGCCGTATTTGCGCAAAACAATGACAATCCAGGCATTAGAAAAAAAGGCTTGCCTTTGATGAAAAGTTATGCTTTGGCAAATTTCCCAATACTATCCCACAATTATCAATTTGTTCAAGATAGCAGAGGAATCATTTTTATTGCAAATAACCAGGGGCTTATAGAGTTTGATGGCATTAACTGGCGACAACACCAAACCCCTGAACAAACCTCTCTCAAAACGTTAGCCTGTGTAAAAGATAGAATTTATGTAGGGGGAAATGGAGAGTTAGGTTACTTCATTCCAGATAAACAAGCCAATTTCACTTTTATATCTTTAGCAAAACAGGCAAAACGTGTTAAACTTCCTTTGCCAATATTTACCAAAATTATCACCACCTCTTCACAGGTTATTTTTTTTAGCGCCAAAGGATTATATATATACCACTTGGCCAATCAAAAATTCGATTACCTGGCACCCCATACTCGCTTTCTGAGCATTTTTCAAGCATCACAGCGTGTATTTGTACAAGAAGATGGTAAAGGGCTTTTCCTTCTAGAGCAAAACAAGCTTAGTTTTGTGAAAAATAGCGAAGTTGTTGCCTCAAAAAAAATTCAATGTTTTTTACCTTATGCCCAAGGTAAGTTTTTAGTAGGTACTCAATACAATGGTTTGTATTTATACAATGGAGAGACATTTAGCGAATGGGACAAAACTATAAACAACAGGTTGAAAGCGACTCAATTGTATACTGGTTTAAGACTTTCATCACAATATTTTGCTTTAGGCACACGAGACGATGGCTTACTTTTAGTAAATAACCAAGGAGATATTATACAAAAAATAGGTAAAGCTGTAGGACTACCTTCTAGTATTATTTTCTCATTGTTTTTGGATTATCAGCAACGTCTATGGCTAGGCTTTCCCCAAGGATTAACCCAAATAGACATTTTTTCTGCACTGAGAGTTTACAATCAAAAGTTAGGGCTTGAGGGTATCCCTTATGATGCACTTCAGTTTCAAGAAAAACTGTATGTAGGAACTTCACAAGGTGTTTTTAGTCAAGACCTTCGTGCTAGCTCAGGACAGTTTGTCAAATTACCTGAGACCAATGGAGTAAATCGGAGCTTGACTCAAGTATCAACAGATGGTTTGCTGAGTGGATACACTCGAGGGATTTATCATATACGAAATGACAAAGTCAGTCCTTTACCTTTTCAGGGAAACGTTGTGCGAATTACACCATTAGATACTACTACGCGTAATACTTGGCTTATTTGTGCCGAAGAAGGACTTTATACCGCAAACATTGCCCAAAATAAAATATTGAAATACACGAAGGTAAAAGGGGTAAAAGTAGCTTTTGATGAACTGACCAGAGTTATTCTGGATAAAAAAGGTTTTGTCTGGACCTCAAATGCCAACAATGGGGTAATGAAGTTGAAATTGACTGTACAAGGAGATAGTGTACAAAGCCTTCAGTTTTATGACAAAGCCAAGGGGTTGCCCTCTTCTCGAAATAATCGCGTTTTTTACATTCAAAACCAACTTACCATTGCTACCCAAAAAGGGTTATACCAATACAATATTACTCAAGACAAATTTGAAGCACATCCGTTGATGCAACAAATAGGTGATAAATGCCCTATACTGTGGGTAAATGAAGACTATAAAGGCAATGTTTGGATGCTATCAGACCGAGATATTATAGTATTAGAGAAAACAAACAACCCAACAGCTTATCGTAAAAAGGTATTGTTTCATGACATTGTCAAACTCAAAAAATCACCATTTATTCACTTTCTGGACGAGCAAAATGCTTTGTTTAGTGTAAGTGATGAGCTACTATTGTATGACTTGACACATACTACCCGCCAAGACACTTCTTTTTCGGCACTCATAAGGCTGGTAGAGTGGGAAAGAGCTGCTGGTAAAGATTCTATTTTATTTGGTGGAGAATACCAAAGTACAGATACTCGTGCTACTTTTGGGTATAAAGTCAATGATTTTCGCTTTACTGTAGCGGCAAATTACCTGCCTTTTGCTCAGCCAAACCGGTTTCAGTTTTTTTTAGAAGGATACGATCAAGAATGGTCGGGTTGGACGACTAACCCTCGCAAAGAATATACAAACTTACCTGCTGGAGATTATACGTTTAAAGTGAAGGTGAGAAACAATGAAGGAGGGATTGGAAAAGTGGCTTCTTTTAAATTTACGATACGAGCAGCCTGGTATCTTACCAGATGGATGAATATTGCCATTCTATTCTTCATAGCCTTGCTGTTTGTAGGTTTCTTTTGGTGGAATGCCTATAGACTTCGCCGTGAAACCGATAGGCTTGAGACATTGGTAAGCGAAAGAACCGAAGAGATTACCAAACAAAGAGACAAAGTACAGGCTAGTTTTCAGAAGTTAGAGGAGCAAAGGGGAGATTTAATTTATAAAAATGTAAAATTAGAACAGCAGCAAGAAGTCATCATGGCGCAAGCCGAGAGCCTGCAAGAAACACTGGAAGAGCTACAAATAGAAAAAAAGGAAAAAGAAGATGCGCTAAAACTAGTCGAGGAGCGCAATCACTATTATACTTCTGGGATACGCTATGCCGAAACCATCCAAAAAGCCATCCTCCCTGACGAAAACGTAATAAAATCGGTGTTGGAGGATTATTTTATTCTATATCGTCCCAAAGATATCGTATCAGGAGATTTTTATTGGTTTTCTCACATTTCAGAAAATGTACATGAACAACTTACTGGCGAAAAAAATAAGAGTATTACATTCATAGCAGTAATTGATTGTACTGGGCACGGTGTACCAGGAGCCTTTATGAGTATGATCGGGAATACTTTACTGAACGAGATTGTGAATCAGCGGCATTTTTTTGACCCTATACGAGTATTAGAAATGCTCAATATCAAGATAAGGTTGTCTCTCAAGCAAGAAGAAACTTACAATGTAGATGGTATGGATGTGTGTTTTTGTCGTTTAGAAAAATTACAGGGAGGCAAACAAACACTGGTGACTTTTACGGGCGCGAGACGTCCTCTATATTACAAAGAGTCTGAGGATAGTCCATTGCAAGAACTCAAAGGGGATAGAAAAGTAATTGGAGGGTTGCAACGTAAGAAAAGAGTGTTTACCAATCAGAAGATATTATTAAATGAAGGAGGGGCTTTGTACCTTACCACCGATGGGCTGTTAGGCTTGTGTGACCCTGAAGGCCAAAAGTTTGGGTCACTCCAAATGAAAGCGTTTTTTGAACAACATGCACATTTACCTATGGCCGAACAAAAAAAGATTTTGGTAGAAAAAATCCATCATCACCAACAAGACGCTGAACAAAGAGATGATATGACCATTATGGGCATCCGGGTGTAACAAAGGAAGTGCAGATCGTAGATCTAAAAACAGCGCTGGTTTTAATTTTTGAAAACTGTAAGAGTTTTGATACTTTTGAACAAGTAGGTTAATTTATAGAGTTGGAACTATTTTTGTGTTCTGTCTGCTAGTGCCTAAGAATCAAGAGCCTTAGCTATAAAAGTGCTCAAAATTTCTTGGTAATAATTAATCGCTAATTCATATATTTTAGGAAATGGAGCCATTCAACCTCTAGTGCTTTGGGGACTAAGTAAGTTCTATAATAATTCGAGGATATTTTGTATACTGACGCACTTCAAAAAGTGCGCATAGCCATAGCTACGCAAGCTTTTTTAAGTAAAGTCAGTGGGCAAAAGAAGCCGAAAGATATGGAAGAGACTTAGCGCCCAAAGCACTAGAATAAAGCAAGTACAAAACGTTGATATTCCTTTTCCATTATTTATCCAAAGATAGTTTAAGGTTACTTTGTCATATTAACTTATAGCATTATGAGTTTGGAAGAAACTACAACTGAAGAAAACGAAAACTTTGATTTTTTTGAATATTACGCTCAATTAAATAACGACAATATCATACTGTCTTACAAAGGGCCATTAACCGACGTATTATTATCAGAGTTTAGCCGTGATATAAGATCTAAATTACAAGACAATCGCCGGGTAGGAAAAAAAGTATTCTCTGTTTTTATGGAGCTTACCCAAAACGTATTGTATTATTCAAAAGAAGTAAACCACTTTGGTGATCAAGACAAAGTAGGAACAATTGTAATTCTTCAGTTAGAAGATCACTACAAAGTAATCACCGGTAACTTGGTCAATAAAAATGCAGTTCCATTGTTATTAGAGAAATGCAAAACGGTAAACTCACTTGATCGTGAAGCCCTTCGGGAGTACAAACGAAAACTAAGAGATGCCCCTTCAGAAGGAGAAAGTAGAGGAGCAGGTATTGGATTGGTTCAAGTAGCTTTGACCTCAGATAACCTGGAAGTAAAGATCAAAGACTTGGGAGATAAATATTCCTTCTTTGCACTGTTTGTAAATATTAAGAAATAACCCACTATTCAATATATAGGCAAGTCAGGAGAGAACCTCCTGACTTTTTTTTTGCGCTCAAAAATGCTTATGTTGTTAAACTATTACTTTGTCTGAGTATTTTTAGATGGAGCGATGCGAACTGCCAAATTGATAAACTGCTGATTATAAATATATTACATTGTTTTAAAAATTGGTTTTAGTTTGGTAGTTGCCATTGAAACAGCCAATTGAGCTTGCGAAATCCTGGTTTACCGGGGTAGCCAAAGCCAACAACCAACGGCTGTCATTCGCTATGGACTATTGTGTTAATTGATGACTTAAAAACGAATTATGCCATTTACTGAAGAAATTTCATTTCAAGGTTTTTCTACTACCCGTTTAGCCATTGTGGGAGTACCCATCGACGAAAACTCCTCCTTTATGGAAGGAGCCCGTCTTGCTCCACAAGCCATCAGAGATGCCCTGCATTCTGATTCTTCCAATATGTGTGCGGAGAATGAAGTAGACTTATCTAAAAATATTTCTTGGTTAGATGTGGGAGATTTAGAACTGGAAGAAGGCGAAAAAGCCATTCGTCAAGTGTCGGAGGATATCAATACTTTGCTAGAAAAAGACGTGAAAATTATTTCTCTGGGAGGTGATCATTCTATTACCTACCCGGTAATTAAAGCCTATGCCCAGCGTTATCCCAGCCTTACCATTTTGCATTTCGATGCCCATCCAGATTTGTACGATGATTTCGAAGAAAACCCATATTCACATGCCAGCCCTTTTGCCCGCATTATGGAAGCCAAACTGGCCCAAAGATTAATACAAGTAGGTATTCGTACTATGAACCCTCACCAACGCGATCAGGCTAAAAGGTTTGGAGTAGAAGTAATACCTATGAGAGAGTGGCAAGGACAACTATTCAAGAACTTTAGCAATCCAGTATATATTTCCTTAGATCTAGATGTATTAGACCCAGCGTTTGCTCCTGGGGTATCACATTATGAACCAGGGGGAATGAATACCCGCGAATTGATTAGCGTGATTCAAAATTTAAAAGCCAATATTGTAGGAGCCGATATTGTAGAGTTAAATCCAAGGACAGATAGGGGAGGGGTAACTGCTATGGTAGCTGCCAAGTTATTAAAGGAACTCATGGCTAAAATGCTCTAAGCCAAAATGATTGAATGGTTATATTATGTATTGCGAAACAATACAACAATATAACCATTCGACAATGTAGTATTATTTAACGATACTTGATTTTTACTTCCAAAGGTTTCTTTTCCTTCATCAATTCTTCAATATTCGTTTTGTATTCTATGTAATTATCGCTTTTGAAGATATTGTTTTCGGTTTTTACCCTTTTGATCTTTCTCTCAAAAGAAATTTTATACTCAAAGCGCATCATTTCGCCGCTCATCATCGGGTTTTGTTTCATCCCACTTTCCATTTCCTTGGGCACCTCCGATTTGGGCATTCTAAAAGTAATATAGCGGCCTTTTTTGGTAAAATATTTAAAATCTTTAATAGCTTTAGGTTTAGGCATTTGTGAACCCATCATTCCCATTCCACCTCCTGGTGAGCCTGTACCTCCCTGAGCCATAGCTCGGTTGAGAGCATCTATGTTCTTAAACTCATAAGACATCGTGAGTACGTTGGTTTTTTTGTCCATATTAATCTGAACATTGCTAATTCCTTCAATATCTTTGATCTTATTCATTTCTGGATTTTTAGAGAGCGAATCCATCATCATACCCATATTAGGCATAGGCATACTGTTCATGCCTGAGTCTTTAGGCATTTGACTCATCATCGTTTTCAACATAGATAGGTCTATGGTAGAAGTAACTTTACCCGACAAGTCACGATTAAAATGTACATGCTGTTGAATGGTGCAACTGCTCAACCACAAAGCAGTCAGGCTGAAAACAAATAAATAGCGAAGTTTCATATTTGTAAGAGTTAAATTTCTGTATATAGGTACAATAATAACCAATCAAAAGTGGATTGAGTATGTAAAATATCAAAAAAAGGAATGGATATAACCCATTCCTCAAGCTTTGTGTTGTATTTATAGGAATTAGTATTTTATTCAGAATGATTGAGGCGTTGAGTGATAGAATTCTTACGTCCTAATAACTCCTCTGCTTCTGACATAAGCGACACCGTATTGCCAATGCTTTTTAAGCCCTTGGCGGTGACCTGTTGGAAGTTGATTTTCTTTACAAAACTGTCTACATTCAGCCCACTATAAGAACTGGCAAACCCATTGGAAGGTAAAATATGATTAGGTCCAGCCGCGTAATAACCAATCGAGGGAGAGGTTAGATGGCCTAAATGAATAGAACTGGCATTGAGTATACGATCACCCACTGCTTCGGCATTGTCAATGGCCAAAACCAGGTTTTCGGGAGCATATTCGTTGGCAAAAGCTATAGACTCTACATTACTTTTGCAAACAATCATTTTGGCATTGTCTAGAGCTTCTTCAGTAGACCCTTGTTTGAGTGAGACTTCCTGACGTTGTTTTTCTACTTCGGCCAAGATACTATCTGCTACCTCTTCGGAGTTGGCCAATACCACCAACTGGTTGTGGGCACTTTGTTCAGCGTGAGCCAAAATATCGGCTGCGGCGAATATGGGGTTGGTAGATTGATCTACAATGTAACACAATTCAGAAGGACCTACCGGCATATCAATGGCTACATCGTTTTTACTTACCAATTGCTTGGCGGTAGAAACATATTCATTACTGGGACCAAATATTTTATCCACCTTCGGGATCGTTTCAGTGCCATAAGCCATCGCAGCAATGGCTTGTACGCCACCCACTCGGTATACTTTTTTGATATTGAGCAAATTGGCGGTATACAAAATGATGGGGTGAATGCGCCCTTCGTGATTGGGTGCAGTACAGAGTACAATTTCTTTACATCCGGCGATATTGGCCAAAATACCCATCATCAAAATATGCGAATAAAGCGGGGCATCTCCCGTACTGGGAACATAGAGTCCCACTTTAGAAATAGGTACACTTTTTTGCCAACTAAATACTCCATCAGTAGTTTCTATTTTTTTAACGGCCTTGTGTTGGGTAAGATGAAAAGTAGCAATGTTATACTTGGCAGTATTGATCGCTTGCTTAAGCTCATCACTTACATGGTTGCTGGCATCAGCGAGTTCTTCTGGAGTAAGCTGAAAACGTTTGATGCGTACTCGATCATACTTAAAAACAAAACTACGGAGTGCTTTGTCACCTTCCCGCTGTACTCGACGCAAAATAGGCTTTACTGCCTTTTCGAGTGCTTCGTAAGTTTCAAAAGTACGTTCCTGGAACTGTGCCCAGTCTTCTTTTGGGGGATGTATGATTTTCTTCATCTTGTTTGTCAACCGTTAAAATTCACTGCCGAAAACCTCAGTTGAGATTTCATTCACCTTATTGCAAAGGAAGTGCCATAGTTTTAAGTGAAAAGCTAAAAGTGAGATCCTTCCTACGTCAGGACAAGAGTGAAAAGTGGGCGCGAAATGGCGCTTAGTGAATAGTTAGGGCTTGCCGTAAATAATTTGTTGCAAATACCCAAAAACTAGATTTTTTACTAGTGGCGAGGGGGGAGTTGAACCCCCGACCTCTAGGTTTAGTGTTTTTACTACTACTATCAGCGGCCTTCTCAAGGTAAAGATATAAAATGTTTTACAGTATCTCTAATCATAGCCTTATCTTCCTTTAGTGTCATTAGTAACGCAGTGAAGAATCTGCCTGCACAATCAGACCATGGACAGTACTTGATATTATCATAAACGATGTTTGGAGAAAATTATCATTGTTTCAATACTCCTTAAAACTGCATATGATTGATTTCCACTTTATTAAAAAAAAAGAAGTGAATGCCCCAAGGTATGGAGGCGTCTCCCTTGCTTGGTGTTATGATAACAATACTATAAACCCCACCACTTGCAATAGCAACTATGGTGGGGTTCATAAATGGTTGACCCTGGATTTTTATATTAAATTATAAGTAACTTTTCAAATCACCACTCAACCCACCAGGACCACTGATAGGATAGAAAAGATGAGTTCTACCTTTGCCGATAATGAACCGAACTTCACTTCCTGCAATTCTACCTCCAATATTGCCAAGCTTTACGATCTGAAGCGCTGCCCAGCTAGTTCCGGTAAGCTCTAAGCTATAACCAGGAGTAAATGGGTGAGGCCATTGAAAACGAAATTCGTAGTCACAATCAGTTTCATGCGAATGGCGAACATTGTAATAGCCTAAGCAATGCTTATTAAACCTGTTTGACTTATGGGTTGAGATGCCGAATACATATCCAGGACAACTGGCGGTGCGCGCATTTTCATATTGCCTGGTGATGTTTTGTTGTGTGCGCTGGTATTGTTCAGCAGACCATAATTTTGATTGTACAATGGCATATTGAGAAGCCTCCTCTATGTGATTGTCAATTAGCTGATCTTGCTCTGTCATGGTAAGCTGATTGAACGCTCGTTGAAATTGCTCTTTGGCCAACAAATTGAGCTTGACAAAGCGGTAATAGGTCAATTCTTCGATTTGCTGGGTAGAGATGTCATTACTTGATTGTCCTTTAGCAATTACTTCCGACATTTTGTGGAAAAACACTGGTAATTCTTGATCATTGAGCTGGTAATAAGCATTGTATAAAGGAGCTTTAGGGTCAATATTGGCTCCTTGTTCAATAATTTGATCAATAAGGTTTGTCTGTTTTGATTGAGGTTCTTCAAAGTTATTAGAGCACCCAGTAAACACAAAAATGCCTACCATCAACAGACTTAAAAAAGAGAAAATTTTCATAAGTTTTATGTTTTGGTTAATGAATTTATTGATGAGGCGAAGTAGCAGGAAAAGGCTTGAAAAGCAGTATTTTGAGGCTATACATATATACTACAGCTTCGAAAATCTACCCTACAAATGCTCTACAAAGAAGATTTTTTGGTGTTATGCAAATGATTAGTTGTACTATTTAGTGTTGTTGCTGTTCTTCACTTTGCTTTTCAGAGGGGAAATTTTTGTGTTTTTGAGGGGCGCTCATTTAAATAGATGTCTTTTTTTAGGAGCGTTTCTAAACGCGGTTCACCTGCTTAGGTTGCCTGAGTGCCATGCGTTGTTACATTCTAGCCTGGGTAAGCTCAGAGAATGCTATTGAATTCATTTATGAACTGTCGAAATGCTCGTTAAAACTACCCGCTTACTCTTTAGTGTCATTCTGAGTTTACCGAAGAATCTGCTTGGAATAGCCACTACCTGAATAATGTGCATGACTCCTACTGACAAATCAGTAGAGTGGCTGGGAGAAAATAGAACGTCGAAATGCTCCTTAGACCTGCAGGTCTAATTCGAATTTACCCAAAAACTCTCAAAGAGAAAATACGATTACCTTGCAGAGTGTTTAGCCGCCGTTTTGATACGGTATGCCTTTCTTAATTCCCAAACCAACCACCCCACTACTACCAAATACTCCACTGCCACCAAGTATAAATTCTCCTGGTAAGGATTGGTACTATAAGCATAATAAGTAAACCCCAACATGGCAGACCAAATCATGGGGAAGCGATAAGGAGTGAGAATGGCCAAAGTCATAATGACACTGATGTACCAGGGATGTACAATGGTGGCCATCAAATAATAAAAAGTGAGAATGAATACCATCTTAAGGGGCAAGTGTTTGGCCTGTGCCTTTTGGATGGGGTAAAGGGCAATGACGAGTGCCCCCAAGGTAGAAATAACCGACAGTGCAATGCCAAATACCGCAATCAAATTATAGCCATGGGTTTGGTAACCAATCCAACGAAGGAGATAATACACACTGGCATTGAACTCAAACTTTTGGAAATAAAGATTAAAGCTATCCTGAAACTTGGCGATAAAATCGGGAGTAATGAAAAATGAAAACAGAAAAGCAGTTAGCCCGATGACAATCGCGTAGTAAATAATGCTTCGTTTCCAACCCAAGAATAGCAGCAAAGGTGGCAAAAATATCAAAGGAATGAGTTTGGTATTAACAGCCAAAGTAAAGGCGATGGTCGACAGAATGAGATATTTGGGTTTTACCGCTGAGGAAGGAGGAAGGGTAATTTCGAAAAGCTTGATCCTGATAGGCAATAAATAATGTGTATTTGCTTGGTTGTCTCCTGTAAGCAAATAGCCCCCCTTGATTAACCAGTATAAAGCCAGGAGCAACATAAAAATCATAACGCCCTCGAAGTGTAAATTGGCAGTAAGCTCCAGTACAATGTAAGGGTTCAAAGCATACCATACTACTCCTTTAGGTGACTGATTAATGGCTTTGAGCATTTTAGGCAACAGCCATAACAGGCCAATCTCTCCCAATAATATCCAAACCCGCATAACAATGGCTCCTCCTAATAGATTGTGAGGAAACAAACCTGGTGAGGTGGCAAAAAGTACTTGATTAAACGGGGGATAAATGGTGTAATGCGTTTGAGAGTTCATCGCTTGATACAACTCCTGAGTAAAGTCCAACTTGGCAGCTTCGGGGGTACCAATAAAATCTTTGGGTAAAATCAAATAGGGGTTGTATCCATGAAAGAGTAGCTTGCCATCCCAGTAGAAGCGAAAAAAGTCATCAGATAAATTGGGGATCATAAAAAAGACCGAAAGCCGTAATAAAACCCCGATAATTTGAATATGGCGAATGGTGAGTCCTTCCTGAAGCTTAAGATACCATTGTACAAAAGCAAAGTAGAGCACAAACAAACCTGCGTACAAGCCAATAAACTGGTAAAACCATACCCGGTTGGTAAAGTAACTAATAGCAATATACCCTCCTGCTGACAAAAGGGTAAATACCAAGGCCTTAAGAGTAACTGCTATGCGCGACTGATTCTCGAGTGCCATACTGAATAGAAAGAAATATAACCAAAACCCGCGGCCAACATTAAGTGAAAAGGCATAAGCCCGTAATCTTTAAGTACAAAGCCAATGACAATACCAGCGGTAAAATAAACCGCCATCAAAGCCTCCAGCACAGTTAATAAACTGATATTCTTTTTGAGGTATTTGTTGGCTTTCCAATGTTGGTCTTTGCGTTGGGTAATGTTGAATTTTGGCGTACGAATAAAAGCAGTTTTTTTGCCCGAAAGACCTTCTATCACTGCCATGGCATTGTGGAGCGAAAGCCCAGTATACATTGCTAAAAACAGGGGAAAGCGCGTAAAGAAATACCAACGTCGCTTGCCGGGTTTTAAGGCTTTGATTCCAGTAGAAAACCAGTAAAATAACCCCAAGAATACAGTACCAGTCAAGAAGAAACTAAAGTACATGATAACCTGGGCATATTGGGAAAAACCTTCTTTAATGTACAATAAAGGCAGACTAAGAAGCGAAACCAACACCACGAAAATAAACATTGAGCTATTGAGGAGATGAAAGGTTGCGTGAATTTTAGTACCTCTTTTTAAACCAGGGTTTTTATAAACCTTTCGGAGATTCTTTTTGGCACATTCGGCCGCCCCCTTAGTCCAGCGAAACTGTTGGGTTTTGAGGGCATTCATGGCTACAGGAAGCTCAGCAGGAGTGCCTATTTCTTCCAAATATTTAAATTCCCACCCATTGAGTTGAGCCCGGTAGCTCAAATCTAAGTCTTCGGTAAGCGTATCCGACTGCCAACCACCCGCATCTACAATGCATTGCTTGCGCCAAACTCCCGCAGTACCGTTAAAGTTGATTAAATGCCCTTGGGCGTGGCGGCCCAATTGCTCGATCGTAAAGTGAGCATTGAGGCAAAATGCCTGAAGCTGAGTCATCAGCGAATAATCTTCGTTGAGGTGTTCCCAGCGGGTTTGCACCATGCCTATTTTGGCATCTTGAAATGCAGGTAAGGTTTTTTGTAAGAAATGGGTAGGAGGTACAAAATCGGCATCAAAAATGGCAACATATTCTCCGTGGGCAATCTTAAGACCATAAGCCAGGGCCCCAGCCTTAAAACCTTTGCGGTCATCTCGGCGAACATGCTCAATCCAGATACCACTTTGCTGGTGTTCGGCCACTTTATCGGCAATCAGTTGTACGGTTTCGTCATTGGAGTCGTCCAGTACCTGTATTTCAAGTTTGTCTTTAGGATAGTCCAGCGCAGCCACCGCATCTATGAGGCGTTGCACAACATACAGCTCATTGTAAATAGGCAACTGAACCGTTACAATGGGTAAATTTTGAGGAAGCTCCTTAAGAGAAGAAGCCGAGGATTGCTTTTTTTGGCTACGTTTGAACTTCCAGTAATGATAGACTAACTGGAGTTGCATGACATTGTAGCTAAAAATAAAAAGCATGGCTATACCGTACAGAGTCAGGACTATGATCGCCGCCATAATTTCTTTTAAAAACGGGTTATGATGTTACTTACCTAAATTTTTCTACACCTTAGTAGCGTGTTCATGATAAATGCCTTGTTTTGGCAAGATTGTTCTGAACACGTTACTTAACAGCAGAACATTGCGAAACGTTCAACTGTTCTGGGGCATATCTGAAACAGGTATATTTTTAACAAGATTTTAAGAATTAACCTGCTCGCGAGCAAATTTAATATTTTCAAGGATTTGGGAAGGTAATCAACATGACAAATAATGTATAGGGCGCATAAGGGTAGGCTATAATATTGAGTATCTCTAATAGATATGGGCAAAAACTAGATATACAACCCCTGATGACTATCATCAAAGATGAAATTTTGTATATTTGCCCGAATTTTTTTTCAAAATGTTTTTTAGCGTTAAACGGATATTCATGATGAGACGATTACTAATGGTTGCTTTAGTAGCAACTGTGTTGTATGGATGTGGTGGTAACAATAACCAAACCTCTGACAATAACAAAACCAATAATAATACAGAAACTGCTGGTACCTCTAATAGTGCGAGTGCGACTGGTGGGCTTAAAATCGCTTATGTAAATATTGACACCTTGCAATCTCAATACGAGTTTGCCAAAAGAGTAAGAAAAGATCTTAAGCAAAAAGAAAACGAAGTAAGAGCCGATCTAAGCTCTCGTGGACAAAACTTCCAAAATCAAGTGGCTTCTTTTCAACGTACTGCAGGTACAATGACTTTGAATAATGTAGAAAAGACTAAGAAAAGTCTGGCAGCCAGACAGCAAGAACTTGAGGCTTATGGACGAGTACGCCAGCGTGAGTTGTTGTCAGAAACCGATAAAATGTCTCAAAAATTGAGAGAGAACATCAACGACTTTTTGACAAGATATGCCGAAAAAAATGGTATCGACTTGATTTTGACCAAGAGTGCAGTTTCAAGTTCAGTGTTATACGGTAAATCTAACATGGATGTGACAATGGAGATTTTGAAAGGCTTGAACAAAGAATACATTGATGGTAAAGCTGGTGACATCAAAAACGACCAAAAAGAAGGAGAGAAAAAAGATTCAACTAAAACCGATTCTACCAAGAAGTAGTAGTTGATCTTCTAAACATAAAACCAACGCCCATTTACGATATTGTGAATGGGCGTTTTTTGCTTGATAAGGTATTTGAATTGAAGCCTTCCTTATTGTTTTACCATTTGATATCCATAGATGTGAAAGATCTGCTTGCCTTGAGCATTTTTGGTAAACTTGAAATAAGTACCTGCCTGGCGACCCAGCCCCAATGTATAACCTTCTCGGTTATTGGTGGGTTGAAGCGCAGCGCTTTGGCTACTTCCGGTTACATTTTCTTTAAACTGGAGTAGTAGATGATTACCCTTATTGATAATTTGGAAATTGGATAGAATAAGGGTTTCTCCTGGCAACTTGTTGATGACCTTATAGTGTCCTGCTTTATTTTTCCAGGATTGATCAAGTGGAGCAAGGGATACTTTATTGCCTAATAGTTCTTTGCTACCTGTCGCTTGAGTTTGTATAAATACCAAGTGCCCTTGCACATTCTGAAAGCTCATTCTGACTGAAGGTATAATGCCTGGCCCTGGTACTTTTACTAAAAAATCGCTCTGTTGGGTAGGTATAAATTGCCCAAAAACATTCCCCAACTGTGCCTGAAGAGTATCATTTACTAGCTTTATTTCAAATATGCCAATACTGGGATTTGCATAAAAACCCGCATATTTTTCTAAATCCTGGGCATCCTTTTTTACGATTTGATATTTGCGGAAATCACGCCCAAATGGTTTGATTTTTTTGCTGGTATTAAGCTTTTTTATTTGAGCATATTCTTTCAATAACCTCTTAAGTACCTTCCTTACTTTACCTCCATTGCTAGAGTTAGTAAGTATGGCACCACCAAGGGCAAGTTCTGGAATCACCGCTATTTGGGTACGTACGTGTTGGGTTCCTCCATTATGGCTAAAGATTTGCCCAAGCTGCGCATCTTCTTTCAAAAACCAGCAAAGCCCCTGCTTATTACCCAAGTCTAAAGCAATGTCTTTGTTTTGGTAGCTAAATATTTGTTGACGAGTATGCTGCTGTAACAAACGATTGTTGAACATTACTTTAATAAAACGGCCCAAGTCGTTGGCAGTAGAATAAATAGCTCCAGCAGGTATATCTCGAATGGGTAGCTCTTGCCCCAATACTCCCTTATGGTTGTAAAACTGAGTGAAATTAGATGGATAAGTACCACCGTTGTAGATCCCAGAGTTTTTCATTTTCAAGGGCTTAAATATTGTTTGTTGCAATGCTTTTGCGTAGGGTTGCCCCGATACTTGCTGGATGGTGTGCCCTAACAATGAATAACCTGGGTTGGAATAAGAATGTATCAAGTTGGGGGCAGAAGCCGCCTGAGTATTGTTTAAATAATGTACTACTTGAGTAAAATCTTCGGGGCTGTCACATAGCATCCCTCTCAAAATGTCAGAAGGTAAACCTGCATGGTGAGTAAGTACTTGTTTAGGGGTAATAGGTCCTTTGGCCTTGAACCTGGAAGGCATATTGAACTGGGGCAGGTATTTTTTCAAAGGTTTTTCAATATCCAACTTACCTTGTTCATGAAGTTTCATAAGCGCAGTCGCTGTAAAAACTTTACTCACCGAAGCCAACATAAATTTAGTGTCTGCGGTTGCTTTGGTTTGATTGGCCTTATTGGCAAACCCAAAGCCTTCGGTCCAGATGGTTTGATCACCGTGGACCAACACCAAACTTGCCCCTGCTACATTGTATTTTTTCATCGCTTTTACAATTGACTCTCGGTATTTTTCTTTGAGCTTGTCAATATTTTGGGCTTGCAATTGAGCAAACACCAATAAGATTATGAAACCTGTCACGCAAATTTTTTTCATGGGAATATCGTTTTTTGATCATAAATCAGTTTGAGTATCCCAAAAATGAAGGACAAAGAGAAGTTAAAAAAAGTGCTGGGACATACCACTGGAAATAAGTGAGGTGAGTTCATAGAAAAGTGTTTAGCTACGTTCGTCCCAAAAAAAGAATGTTGGTAACAATTCAGTAGTGGTTTATCCCAGCGATTATTTGAAGTAAGGAAGGTTTCGTATTTTTAGATTATGAAAAAATCGTTGTCAAATCGCAATGTACTTACTGCCTTCATTCATGTACTTGTTTGGTTGGGTAGTGGGCTATTGTTCTACTTCATAGGAGCCAACTTGACTTATGGTGAATTCAAAGGAAAAGATGATACACTCCTGGGACCATTGGCTATTGGTTTGCTTTTTAATGTAGCTTTGTTTTACACCAATAGTTTATGGCTTTTTGCCAAATATTTTAAGCGAAGCCAACGATACCAATACATTTTATACGCTTTTTTGCTGTATTTGGGGTTTATTGGGGTAGAGAGCATTATAGATTACGGGTTGATACGCTATTACTATCCCAACAAGGTGATTGATGCCGAGGTTTTTTGGTTTAATATCTTGTTGTTAGAGGCACTTGGAAACAGCATTATTTTGATTGCCTCAATTGCTTATGCCGCCATTCGCGATTGGATAAAAAGCGAACGTTCTAAACGACAACTACTAGAGGAAAAACTGAAGACTGAATTGGCTTTTTTGCGTACCCAAATCAACCCTCATTTTTTGTTCAATTGCCTGAACAATCTATATTCTTTAGCTTTACAAGAGAAAATCCAAGAGACCGCTGAAGGTATTTCTAAACTTGCTATGCTGATGCGCTATACCCTGCACGAAAGCAGTGGAGATCGGGTACAACTCAAAAAGGAATTGGATTACATTGAAGATTATTTGACATTGCAGCACTTACGGATTGCTGATGAGGACGATATTTATATTAAGTTTGATGTTCAAGGTGAGGTAACTCAGCAAGAAGTAGCGCCTATGTTATTGATTCCCTTCATTGAGAATGCTTTTAAACATGGGCTGAGTTTAAAGTCTAAAACATTGATAAACATCTTACTGAAAATTACAGAAGGGCAATTACTTTTTGAAGTGTGTAATACGATTAACCATACATCAAAAAAACTTGAATCGGCCTCTGGATTGGGCTTGGCAAATGTAAAACGTCGTTTGGAGCTTTTGTACCCTCAGCAATACCAATTAGACATTCAGAAAACAACCAACAAATACCAAGTAGCATTAAAGATAGATTTATGATTAACTGCATTGCATTGGATGATGAGCCTATGGCGCTGGAAGTGATTAAATTACACGCCTCAAAGGTGTCGTTTTTGGCGCTTAAGCAAACCTTTCGTGATCCTACCCAAGCACTTAATTACTTGCAACATAATGAGGTAGACCTGATTTTTTTGGATATTAATATGCCCGATTTATCCGGTATTGATTTTGCCAAGATTATCCTTCAAAAATATATGATCATTTTTACGACGGCATACAGTGAATATGCATTGGAGAGCTATGAATTGAGTGCGATTGATTACTTGCTTAAACCTATTGATTTTAAGCGATTTATGGTGGCAACGAATAAAGCATTGGAGTATTATCATTTACGAAAAACCGCTGTTACTTTACCAGTAGAAACACAGGAACTAACCCCTGATAAAACTCGTCAAAACTTTGTGTTGATTAAAAGCGGTACTCAGTTACATAAAATAAAAATCGACGATATTTTGTTTGTAGAGAGCGATGGCAATTATGCGAATTTTGTACTACAAAATAGTGATAAAAAGTTACTGGCAAGACTAAGCATGCCAGAGGTATTGGAGTTTTTGCCTAACGGCTTATTTTGCCGAATACATAAATCATACATTGTGGCCTTTGCCCATATTAGCACCATTGAAAAGCACCAGGTAAAAGTAAAAGAGTTGTGGTTGCCTATTGGCAAAATCTACCGGGAGATATTCTTGAAAGAAGCCAATAAGCGTTGGAATAATGACTGAGTTTAGTCATGTTTTCAAAATAAGTGCCCAGTTTGGAAATATGATTGGTATTATAGTTTATAGTTCCTTAAAGGGTAAATTTTTACGCTCATAGCAGATACTACTAGACATTTTGGTTAAAATGCCCAGAGTATATACTGATTGGTATGTACTTACCTATTCAGCAGGCGGATTTAATATCTTATTCAATATTTTGGTAGTGATCAAATAAGTAGGCCTTACCCCCACACTGCCCAAACTCCCCGAAGCCAAAGTACCTCCTGTGATCAAGGGATTATCAGATGCGTAGTACGCATATCTTACCGTAATATCCGAAGCAACATTGTTACGAATTTTGGCTCCTGCCTGAATCGCCTTTTGGTAGTGGGCACCTTCCATTTCCAGCCCCACCGCTCGCCAGGATGAATTACGAAAATAAGCCAATACATCACGGTTTTGTAGCGAGGTACCCAACACCGAAATCATGGGGCCTTCGTACACATTGAGGTCAAACCCTTCAAAGTCACCTTTGGTAAAGTCATTTTCAATAGGGTAATTGTCGGCGGTACCCTCAAAAACGTGCGCGGTAGGAATCATCAAATCACCCTTGCCCCCATGCAAGATACCCGCCTTTCCCATAATAGAAATAGACTTCACCTGTAACTTTTTATTTTGGTAAGGTTTCAATAGCTCATCCATTGTTTCATAAGCTTGTTCCCCAAAAGCATAATCCATTACAATGATTACTGGTTTGGCTTCCTTTATAAATGCCTTGTCTACCTTTACTTCTTGTGGTAAGTTATTGAGATCAAGCAAAGGAGTATCAAAAATTTGCACCGCCAGATTGGTACCTGTAGTATCAGGTAAGAGCAACATTCCGCAGCTTTCAGCCTGAAGGCGAACTTTGCTATTGAGCGGTCTATTGTTGCTTTTACTAAGCTCCATGGCAATTTCGGCTACCTTCTTATGGTTAGGGAAATCTTCCTTCAAAGCGCTCACTGCACACAAACTGTTCATCACACTGTGCATATTGGCGCTAATGATGTGAATTGGACGATCTATCAAACCCTGCTCAATCAAATGTTTTTTGATATTATTGGCCCACTGCTCTCCATGAATATGGTGCCCGATTCGGTCACGTAAGGTCGGGGTAAAAGAGATTTGTATCAGTTCTTTATTAAACTCTGCCGCATGGGCCACCTTGCCCAGCCAATACACAATATGAAACAAACCACTATTTTGCGGAGCAGTGTCAGCAAAACGAAAATAGGCTTGTTTGGTTTGCTCAAAGGTACGACCTAACAAATTGCTCAAATAGCTAAAAGCTAAATCACGATTTTGTTCGTCTAGAGTTACCTCCCCTTGTACCAGCCGTTCTAATTGTTCCCATTCTTTGGACTTGTTGCCCTGTTTATCAAAAGCATGTAGCCTGATTTTGGCCGCTTCATTAAACATAAAAGTAAGGTGAGTCAGTATATCGTAAATTTCGCTACGTCCTCGAGTCACCTCTATCAACATAATGTCTTTGTCTACTTTGTAGCAATTACGACGACGTTTGGCAGGTATGATCGCTTCAAACCCAGAACTGCTATAGCCTTCATCCGAAATTAGCCGGATAAAACGACACTCTTCTATGCCCTTAGGCAAACGTTCCATCACATATACCAATCCATTCAGTTCTACTTTTTCCATATCGGTAATAGAACCATAAATTTCGGGGCGAAGCGTGTGTAAAGCTTCTGAAAGCACTTTTCCTGAAATATTAGAAGGACTGTAAGAACCACTATTAAAAATGTGGCGCATTTCTATGTACAACTTTTCAATGGCAGCACGTGATTCCCGGGCGCGGGTAAGTTCAATAATGTCGAGGCTCATGTTGTTCAAGCGTTGGGTTTATATTGCCAACAAAAGTAAGGAATGTTATAACAATTAAAATGATTTTTGCCATGCAATATTTTACAGAAGTACTTCTAAATTTTTTTTAATTCCCTGTGCACCTCTTTCTAAGGCATGCAATGCCCCATTATCGGTTTTCAAAAAGATTTTTTTGTTTAAAAGTGTGTCCTCGGCAGAAACTGATTTGATACGGTCACGGGAATAATCAAGGCATCCTTTACAATGAATGTTTGCCCTTTAAGGGCCGATTTAAACGCAGGATTGGTACACTTGAACCAAATACGCTGATTGGTCACAGTTAAAAATACCGTTGTAATGCTACTGCACAGTAGGTGGATGATAATTGATACTCCATTCTCCCAAAACTTCTTCGTTGGGTTCTAAATTGATTTTTGCCTTCAATGTATATTTTTTCTACATTTGCAACTAGAAGAGATGCTGTAGTCGCAGACTACTCACTTGTTTTCTAACTTAAGGAAGAAATCGGGAAAGCTAAGTGAATCTCTTGTGGAAGCCTCCACATACCTTAAATATATTTCGATATATTGAGGTGTGTGGAGGTTTTTTTATGCCTATACGATCACGCCTCTTATATGCAATACTAACTTTTAAATTAGTTGTTTTATGAGTAAACGTATCTTAAATTTTGCAATTGTTATGATCGTAACCTTAGGAGGTATTTGGGTGGTTCCTTCTTGTACCGCCTGGAAACAAAGGCAGTTTCTTAAACAAGAAGGAGAGACGGCAGCCACTTTTTATTTTAAAAAAGGGCAAAAAACAAAAGACTCACTGTATATGAAAGGAGTTATTTATGCGGGAACCCTCAAGGATATCCGCAAAGCTTTTAATCAGCACAAAGAGATTACCACACTGGTCATGGAAGCGGTACCTGGATCTATGGATGACGAAATAAATTTATTGGCTTCTCGGGAAATTAGAAAACGAGGCATCAACACTTATATTCCTGATAAAGGATGGGTAGCCTCAGGAGGAACCGACATGTTTTTAGCAGGGAAGAATAGAAATGTACATACCACCGCAAGATTAGGGGTACATTCCTGGAGAGGTGATGAAAAAACGGCCTTGGAGTATCCAAAAAATCACAAAGAGCATCAAAAGTATCTTCAATATTACAAAGAAATGAACATTCCTGGTGATTTCTATTGGTATACCCTGCAAGCGGCACCAGCTGATAGCATTCATTGGATGACCCCAGATGAAATTCATCAATATAAAGTAATTACTGAACCTTTCTCCTCTTCAAAAAAATAAATATGGCAACCATTATTCCGCTTTCCGATATCTTAACTGTGTTAGAAACCATTGATGTAATTGTAGCAATGGAGCAGGGTTTTGTACAATATAGCAATGGTCAGGCAGTAGTACCACCAGTAGGTGAGCTGCTGTTTGACCATCCCAAAGGTGAAGCCCACATCAAGTATGGTTACATCAAGCAAACTGACTACTACTGCATCAAAATCGCTTCTGGTTTTTATGACAACCCTAAGTTTGGGATTGCTTCCAGCCAAGGGTTAATGCTTTTGTTTAGCCAGCTTACTGGAGAGCCAAAGGCAATTTTGCTGGATGAAGGCAAGCTTACTGATGTGCGAACCGCGGCTGCGGGAGCATTGGTAGCCCAGTATTTTGCTCCCAAAGACATCAAAGCGATCGGCATTTTGGGTACAGGCACTCAAGCTCGTTTACAGTTACAATATTTACAAAAAGTGACCCCTTGTCGTAAAGTGTGGGTTTGGGGGCGAAACCGAACCAATGCCCAACAATTTAAAACGGAAATGGAAGGTGAATTGGAAATCAATATTGCCGAAAGCCCTACCGAAGTAGCCCAACATTGTAATTTAATTGTAACGACCACCCCAGCAGAAACCCCTTTATTGCAAGCTTCGGATATTTTGCCAGGAACGCACATTACCGCAGTAGGTTCAGATACTTCTACCAAGCAAGAGCTTGCCAGTGACCTATTGGGTAAAGCCGATTTATTGATAGCTGATAGCATTGCGCAAAGTCAAAGCCGAGGTGAGATTTATCGAGCTACATCAGATGGCGAGGTTGATGCAAGTCGTGTAGTAGAATTAGGAGCAGCGATTCAAAATGAAAATCTACAGCGAATAAATGATGAGCAAATTAGTATAGCAGACCTTACCGGAGTAGCCGTACAGGATATTATGATTTCTCAGGCAGTTTACATCAATTATTTAAACAAAGAGGTTTAAACTTATGCGATACATTAGTAATAAAGGAGGGGTAGAGCCAGTAGACTTTGAAACGGCGATTTTGGATGGATTTGCGGCTGATGGTGGATTATATGTACCTGAGTATTTGCCCAAAATATCCAGAGAGCAGCTAAAAGAATGGGCCAACTTGAGCTACGTGGACTTAGCCTTTGAGATTTTATCATTATTTATTGAGCGCACCATTATATCAGAGACTGAGCTCAGGCATTTGCTAAGCAACGCCTACGGTACATTCTCCAAAGAAGAAGTAATTCCGCTTTACCCATTAAAATCCAGAAAACAAACCTACGTCATGGAGTTGTTCCATGGGCCTACCATTTCATTCAAAGATATAGGGCTGGCGTTTTTGGTAAACCTGGTTGATTTTTTCTTACAGCGAAGAAATGAACGTTTGTCGATTATTGTAGCTACTACTGGAGACACAGGGCCCGCTACGGCATATTATGCCGCTAACAAACCCTCGCTTGATGCTTGGGTGTTGTATCCTAAAGATAAAATTACCGAAGAACAAGAACGACAAATGACTACTTTGGGTGCCCCTAATGTGCATCCAGTAGGGGTGTATAATTGCCCCGATGGGGCTGACGATTTAGATGTGGTCATTGCGAAGCTATACGCAAATCAGCGTTTCAAAGAAAAACTAAGATTATCGAGTGTAAACTCTATCAATTGGGGACGGGTAATGATGCAGACTGTCCACTATTTTTATGGATACCTCCAAATAGCCGATGAGGTAGGCGAACCCATCGATATGGCAGTGCCTTCGGGTGCTTTTGGCAATCTTTGTGCTGGTTCGTTGGCCAGAATGATGGGACTTCCGGTACAGACCTTTATTTGTGCCAATAATCGCAATGCTTGTTTGCACCGAATTTTTTCTACAGGCGTTTTTTCTAAACAAGCAATTATAGAAACGCCTTCTTCGGCAATAGATATATTGATCCCCTATAATTTTTGGCGATATCTGTATTTTGCTACTGGACAAAATCCACAAAAAATTAACCATTGGATGCAAAGTTTTGCTAAAAACGGCATCGTAGATTTTCAGGAGATTGATTATATGAGCCTTAAAAAAGGTTTCTTGTCCTATAGTGTAACCGATACCCAAACGATCTCTACAATCCAGGAAGTGTATCAGGCAGAAGCATACCTGCTCGATCCTCATGGGGCTGTAGCAGTAGCCGCGGCTGATACCTTTGAAGGTAAATTACCGGCAAATAAATTGATTTGTTTAGCAACTGCGCATCCTGCAAAGTTCCCCACTATTATCAAGCAGGCATTAGGTACAACACAATTACCCCAGGCTGCTACGCATGAGCGCATAGAGGCTGCTAAAAAATATTGCCAACAAGTACGCTTGTGTGAGCAACCTTATTTAGAAGAAGCACTGATACAAGTAATGGAGCGTAACTGGGAAAAAACACAGGAAGCACTATACTAACAAGCGATCATATGGCACAATATACTGTTTTACAAAAATCGGCAATGGAGGCTATTTTGGCCAGGTATGGCATCTCTACATTGACAGAATGGAAGCTTTTGGAAGGAGGCTCGGCCAATACCAATTATTTAGTGAGCACGCCTGATACACAGTTAGTGCTTACCATATGTGATGCTAAAAGTGCACAACAAACCCAGGAATTGGCCGATTTGTTGGAATATTTGCATAAAGCAGACTTTCGTACTTCTAAAGTCATTCGAAACCTGGATCAAAAACTTGTTGAATTTTGGGAAGGTAAACCAGTAATGCTCAAAGAATACTTGGCTGGGCGGGTGATGCAAAACCTGCCCCCAAATTTATTGAGTGATGTAGGACAACAACTAGGTAAACTGCATACGCTTGCTGCGCCTGATTATTTACCCAAAACCATCGATTATGGTTTACAAGCTTTTGCAGAAATGGAAACCTATGCGCCTAATTCGCTATTCTATAAATGGCTGCAGGAGATCGAACAATATGTTTTGGGGCATAACCTGCCTGAGCTGCCCAAAACCTTGATTCACTCAGACTTATTTTACAATAATATCATTGTAAACACAACCCAATCTGAGGCCACTATTATGGATTTTGAAGAGGCTAGCTACTACTATCGGGTATTCGATTTGGGGATGACAATTACTGGAGTATGTAGTCAAGGTGCGGAAATAGATTTGGCACAAACCAGGCATTTGCTAGCAGGTTATCAACAAATTATTCAGCTGCAGGATGTAGAGATAGATGCATTGCAGGCTTTTGTAGTATATGCTGCTGCTGCTACTGCTTTTTGGCGTTATCGTCAATATCAGGTGCTCAATCCTAATCCTGAAATGCAATCCCATTATTTGATTATGAAAAACCTGGCAGATTTTGCCAGGCAACTCCCTAAAAATTGTTTGATAAACCTAACCTGATATGACTCAATTTAAGGATATTACA
The DNA here is from genome assembly GCA_003483885.1 of Microscillaceae bacterium. GTDB lineage: Bacteria > Bacteroidota > Bacteroidia > Cytophagales > Microscillaceae > Microscilla. Next base: position 2,594 of record DMXI01000254.1, on the reverse strand, counting down.
TTACATAGGATTTACGAAGCAAGGCGACGTATCAATGCTTTGATACAACGTACTCCTTTGATACCATCGGCTTATCTATCCTCTAAATGGAAGAAAGATATCTCTCTAAAACTGGAGAATTTACAACCTACCGGGGCATTTAAACTTCGTGGAGCTGCCAATGCCATTTTGAGTCTTACCCCAGAAGAACAAAAACGAGGAGTGATTACGGTATCTACTGGTAATCACGGGAAGGCCATTGCTTATGTAGCCAAAAAATTAGGCATCAAAGCCACCATTTATATTTCTGATTTGGTGCCCGATGTAAAAGTAACAGCTATGAAAACGCTGGGGGCAGAGGTTTCAATTGTTGGGGAAAATCAGGATGAGGCTACCCAAAAAGCATTACTGACGGCTGAAAAGCAAGGGCTGAGATATATTTCGGCATTTGATGATCCAGATGTAATTGCGGGGCAAGGGACCATTGCACTCGAGATTTTGGAGCAAAACCCCAACATAGATACCTTAGTAGCTCCAGTAAGTGGAGGAGGATTGATGGGAGGAATTGCCTTTGTAATAAAGATGATGGCTCCCCACATTCGCTTAATTGGGGTAACCAATGACCAGGAGCCTGCGATTTATAACAGTGTAAAAGCTGGACACATTGTGCAAGTAGGAGAAGCTGAAACACTGGCTGATGCACTTTCAGGTCCTATTTCTGATGATAATCAATACACTTTTGAAATGTGCCGTCAATTTGTAGATGAATTTACCCTGGTATCAGAAGAACAAATTGCCCAAGCCATGGTATATGCGCTTTATACCGAAAAACAGGTGTTGGAAGGAGGGGGAGCAGTTACGCTGGCACTTTTACTCAGTGACAAAACCCAACAGTTAGGACAAAAAATTACAGCAGTTTGTTCAGGTAATAGTGTTTCCGTGGCCAAACTGTTAAAACTAGCCAGTCAATATCAGACATAAAGAATCAATTCAGATAATTACTCCTGATTGTTGGCTGCATTTACTACACTATTGCCGTGTCGTTCGATACTACCGCCCCGATTTCCGGCCAGATCACACCCAGTAATAGTTACTTTACTTTCGTTGACATATATGCCTGGGCCAGTGTTAAAGTTAACCGAGCAGCCTTTGATGCTGATATGCTGACCATTGAGTATGAGTACGCCTCCATATTCATTGCTATTGAAACGGGTATCTTCAATAATCCCGCGACCTAGCATGGTGCGAGAGTTGATGCCATAACGCTGATTGTCATGCACATGGGAATTTTTGAGCGTATAGTTACCCTCGGGAGAAATAAAAATACCATCAAAAGCGTTGCTGTATACTTCTGTATTTTCCATCAACAACATACCCGCTTCAATGCGGATACCATTGGTAGTACTCCCGTGAATTTTACTATCTGATAAAATGACCGAAGCATTGCCTTGAGCATTGATGCCCATCAATACCTCCGTATTTTCTAGGGCAATGTTGCCTCGCTCTATATTTACTGCTGGGCCATTTTCGCCGCTGATACTAATATTTTTTAAACCGCCTTCCTGGGTGTTTACTTGTACTTGCCCGTGGAGTTTTACTTGAGTAGCATCGGGGCTTTCACCAATTAAAAAAACGGGCTTGTTGAGCACAATGCAAGGTTGGCCAGGAGTAGATGAATAGTAGTCACCTGCCCGAATTCCAATTCTGGCTTCATCACTGGCGGCATCAATTGCCTCCTGAATAGTGGTATAATCTCCGGTACCATTACTTGCCACCCAAATATCGGCTTCTACTGGAGCAGTAGAGGTTGTGATAGTCGTATCCTCTGTATTAGATGGTAAATTGTTATCTGGATCGTTGGTTGGAGTAGCATCTGAGGGAGTATCCCAATTCTGTTCATCCAAGTAACCATTCTCGGCCAATTGTTGAATTTGTTGATTCAAGCGATCAATTTGCTGAGCTTGTTGAGTTACTTGATTGGTTAGTTGAGCATTTTGCTCTGCTACCTGTTCATAATTTTGCTCAAGCTGGGCTATGGTTTGTTCCAGTGCTTGTATACTGGCTTTAAACTGATTGACTTCCTGCGTTTTTTCGTATCGTTGGCGATAACTTTGCAATTGCTCATTAAAACTATCCAAGGCGTTTTGGTTAGGCATCAAAAACAGCCTTTTTTTGGCCAGCGTAAAGCTCCATTTACACTGGGTACAATCAGATGCATTAGGTTCGTTTTGAGTTTCGCAAACAGGGCAGATAATCATAAGTAAATGATGAATGTTTGATGATTACTTTTCTAAGTCTTCGGTATAGGTAAGTTCTTAACAGATTGCTATAATAATAATTTTCCTTCCGATTTTTTGTATGAAGTATTAATTTAATGTTTGATTTTTTTATTGTTCTATTGTTACGCCTTCGGCTAATTATAAATTGATGAATTATTCGCGATGCGTCGCAAAACTATGGAGAATGGATTGTCAAATTGATATTGGATGCTGGAGCAAGCGATAGCCAAGGGTCAAAGGCTAAAGACCAATGGTCGCCAGTTGCTATGGACCGTGGACTGTCAACTATGGACTAATAAAACTACGAACTATCAACTCCCAACTACGAACCAAAAA
>DMXI01000539.1 GCA_003483885.1 Microscillaceae bacterium | reverse complement strand
AACTCAAAAGGTTATATTATGTGATAATCTGAGCTTCTGTCAATTTTTAAAGCATTGAATAACTCTAAAAATGTGGGGAACTTTTTTGAAATCCTGAACAGCCTATCTGTCAGGTCTGGAGTTTTTTTTTACACTTCTTCCAACCAGCCTTTGGTCTTATTGAAAGGAAACCAAGGGTGATTGAACCATTTTTAAAAGCCATGCTTATTTTGTGACAAAACAGCTTTCAACTTGTGAATAAGCTAAATACTGGTATTCATAGCGATGCTTTAGTATCATTCAGAATGACTATTTCTTCACAATTCTTCTTAAAACAGTTTCTTCACCAATCTTGATTTTGAATAGATAATAACCCGCAACTAAATGATTGATAGGCAAAGTCATCTGGCCATTTGCCAGGCGCTGAGTGCTTTGTAAAACTACTGCTCCCTGACGATCTAGTACGGTTACATTTATTTCCGTGCTGGTCACTTGCCCTTTAATGCGGAAGTGTACTAAATCAGGCGTAGGGTTAGGAAATAAAGTGAGTCGAGCATTGGTTAAGCTTTCTGCCAACGCCGTAGTTTGATTTACCGTCAAAGTTTGGTTCATATCTTTAGCCGCCTCATAATTTGCATTACCCGACTGGCTGGCCGTGATGGTAGTCGTTCCAGGCCCTACAATCGTCACTGTGTTGCCCGAAATGGTTGCCACAGCCGTATTGCTACTCACGTAGGTAATGGCATTGCCCGAAGCACCTCCTGTGGCCATTAAATCAAAAGCAGCGTCGCCTACAATTTTAGTAGCGTTGGTGCCCAAGTCAAAAGCGAGGGTTTGAACTGCTTTATTTATAGTAAGAGTTTGTGATACATTAGTAGCGGCATTGTAGTTCATATTTCCAGCCTGGTTGGCCGTAATGGTAGCTTTTCCTGCACCTACAATCGTCACTGTATTGCCAGCAACTGTAGCCACCTTGGTATCTGAAGAGGTGTAAGTGATGGCATTGCCTGAGGTTCCACCCGTGGCCGATAAGGTAAACGCAGCATCACCAAAAGTTTTGGTAGTCAAAGCGTTAAAAGTAATGGTTTGGTTCGCTTTAGTTACAGTAAGCGTTTGAGGTACATCAATGGCCGCATTGTAGATAGTATTTCCAGCCTGACTGGCAATAATGGCGGTGGTTCCTGCACCTACAATGGTTACTGTGTTGCCCGAAATAGTGGCTACGTTAGCATCTGAAGAAGTGTAAGTAATCGCATTGCCTGAAGCTCCGCCAGTAGCCGATAACTGAAAATTCGCCTCACCAAACATTTTAGCAGGTAGTGCATCAAATGTAATGGTTTGGTCATCTCTTACCAGTCCCGATAGGTTTACTTTGTAAGTGACGGTATTAAGGTCGTTACTTCTGAATTCCAGCGTTCCACTCTTGGCTCCTGGGCTACTGGTATTCATCGCTACCTTGATAGAGGTATTATTCCCAGGATTTATAGTAATGGTGGTAGTAGTGGTGGTACCGGCAATAGCTCTGGTGGGGGTAGACACAATGCTAAAGTCCCCAGTAGCAACTACACGACTAACATTCAGCGGTATAGAACCCGTATTGTTAATGGTAAAGTCGGTCTGGGTGGTAGTATTGACCTTGGTATTATTAAAAGCGTGGCTTTCAAGAGTAGCAATGGTTTTAGTTTGTTGCTTGAACTCTAAAGTAGTAGCCAATGTGAGTCTATGTACTGCATGGTTTTGTGTATCAGTAAGGTACAGATCACCTTGAGCATCTAATGCGATCCCAGCAGGCTTATTAAGTCCAGCCAATAGCGCATCTGCCTCTATCAGGCTAATCGAATTCTGTCCAGATCCAGCAATGGTAGTAATAATCCCGGTGGTAGCATCTATTTTACGGATACGATTGCCTCCAGTATCGGCAATATATACATTGCCAACAGCGTCTACAACGATCCCTTTAGGCTGGAATAAATAGGCGGCTGTAGCCAACCCACCATCTCCATTTGAGCTGGCAGCAAACCCAAACTTACCTGCAATGGTAGAAATATTACCTGTAACTGCATCTATTTTTCGTACCTTAGACTCAAGAATAAAAGCCTCTGTAATGTAAATATTACCTGCTTTGTCTATGGCGATTCCTTCAGGCGTATTTATTTGAGCAGCAGTAGCCAACCCACCGTCTCCATTTGAGGCCGATGATCCGTTACCCACAATCGTAGAAATATTTCCAGTAGTAGCCTCTACCTTACGTACACGATAATTGTTGGCATCTACTATGTACAAGTTACCACTAGCATCCAACGCTAGCCCTTTGGGGCTGTTCAACTGAGCCGCAGTAGCCAAACTACCATCGCCCGAAAATCCACTGGTGCCCACTCCTGCAAATGTAGAAATATTACCTGTGCCAGCGTCTATTTTTCGCACCCTATGATTCCCTAAATCTGAAAAATATACATTCCCATTGGCATCTACTGCTATTGAAGACGGACCATTGATTTGCGCAGCAGTAGCCACCCCCCCATCGCCCGAAAATCCGCTGGTGCCAGTACCCGCAATGGTAGAAATATTTCCAGTAGTGGCATCTACTTTACGAATTCGATGATTATCTTTATCTGTGAAATATATATTTCCGCTGGCATCCACTACCACACCTTCTGGTTTTTTCAAAGCTGCACTGGTAGCAGGGCCGCCATCCCCCGAAAATCCACTAATCAAGTATAGTTCTGAGCCATTACCAGCTACAGTGGTAATGATATTCGTACTTAAATCTATTTTACGAATGCGGGCATTATTTCCATCGCTTAGATAAAGCTGACCATTGACGATTGTCAGGCGTCGAACTGGTACTTGCGCCGCAGTGGCTGGTCCGCCATCACCCGAGAAACTGAAACCATTTCCTCCAGCAAAAGTAGAAATATTACCTGTGGCGGCATCTACTTTACGAATCCGTCCGTTGTTAGCGTCAGCGATATAAAGGTTTCCGGCTGCATCAAATGCTAAGTCTTGCGGGAAATTAAACTGGGCAGCAGTAGCCGGGCCACCGTCACCCCCAAATGCCTTGGCACCTGTACCTGCTACATTGGTAATGATTTTTGTAACGCCATCTATTTTACGAACTCGGCTATCCTGAAGACCAGCGATATAGAGATTATCGGCATTGTCAAAAATAATTCCTTGAGGAAAATGGAACTGAGCATCTGTAGCTGGGCCACCATCTCCTGCGGCACCTTTTACTCCAGTGCCTGCATAGGTTGTAATAATGCCAGTGGCTTTCTCTATACGACGAATCCGGTGATCACTCCCGGTGAAATATAAGTTACCGGCACTGTCAAAGGCTAGTCCTCCTGGAAAGTTAATATTAGCAGCAGTAGCCAGCCCTCCATCTCCCGAAAAACCAGCAGTATCCGTACCCGCCACTGTAGTAATGATCCCAGTTGTCATGGTGATTTTTCGGATACGGCTTCCGTCAGTAAAATACAAATCTCCCGAAGAATCCATTTTTAGCACATTGATGTTTCCTAGTTTAGCTTTCACTGCCAGATTGCCATCACCAGAAAAGCCTTCTTCGCCTGTGCCAGCAATGGTAATAATTTTACCCGTAGCATCTACCTTGCGAATTCTAAAATTGTCTCCATCTACTACATAAATATTGCCTTGAGCATCTACTACTAAACCCTTGGGTTGTGGTATAGGAACCTCGGTAGCGTTTAAGCCTTCTGGATTCTTTCCGGCTACCAAACTCATTTGGTATTTGGTCTGCGCGGTTACACTGGTAATGAATGAGGCCACCAGCAAGCCTGCCATGATCAATACTTTTTTCATTATGCTGTCTTTTGTGAAATATGTGAACATTGGTTAGTCACCGTATCAAAAGCTCGTATCGTTGTGTGTGATTTTTGAAAATTCTCTGGCAGCACGCGAACTCTTAAAAAAGGGTTGCCTCGGTAATTATAAATTATTGAATAATGAATGGTGAATTGGGGTATAAATTCAGTATAAGTCACTGGTTATCAATGATCAAAAAATTCAACTGTTTTTCTCCTGGGAGGAGATATCTACAAATTTTAATCATACTCAGTTTCGAATCACTACTTGTTTAACAGGGTTTTACCTCCTCAAAAAAATGATATAAAACCCTTGAAAAACTTCATTTCTCTCAAACAATCTTCTAAAACCAGTGATTTGATTGTATATTGCAGGTAAAATAAAGTTGAATATATGGAAACATATGCCAAAGCATTGAGCTACGCCATTCCAGGGTTTACAGTATTGATATTGATAGAATATATCGCTAGCCGATGGATGAAAAAAGAGGTAAATCGAGGCATGGATACCATCTCGAGTCTAAGCTCAGGGATGACCAATACGCTGAAAAATATCATGGGGCTTTCGGTAGTTATTTTGAGCTATCAATGGATGCACACCAACTTTGCCTTGTTCGAAATGAAAGCAAGCTGGTGGGTCTTTATTGTAGCCTTTATAGGCATCGATTTTGCCGCTTATTGGTCGCATCGCTTCAACCATAAAGTAAACCTATTTTGGAATCGGCACATTGTGCACCATAGCAGCGAGGAGTTCAACTTATCTTGTGCTCTACGCCAAAGTGTCTCAGATGTAATAGGCATTTATTTCTTTTTGTATATTCCGTTGGCATTCATTGGCGTGCCTGTAATTGTGATTGCATATACAGCACCTATTCATTTGTTTGCCCAGTTTTGGTATCATACTCGCCTCATTGGCAAAATGGGCTTTTTGGAGCACATCATTGTTACCCCTTCTCACCACCGGGTGCACCACGCCATCAACCCCGAATACATTGACAAAAACTTGTCTACCATCTTTATTATCTGGGATAAATTGTTTGGTACTTTTCAGGAAGAGCTGGACGACGTGCCCCCAGTATATGGGGTCATCAAGCCCGTAAAAACCTGGAATCCAGTGCTCATCAACTTTGTCCACTTGTGGGGACTGATCAAAGATGCCTGGAGAGCACAATCTTGGAAAGACAAATTACGTATTTGGTATATGCCCACTGGTTGGCGCCCCGCCGATGTAGCCAAAAAATACCCCATAGAGATCACCGAAAACCCTTACGCTCAAGTAAAGTACAGCACGCCCACTTCAAGGTTCTTTTTAGGTTGGTTTTGGGCACAATTGGTCATCAACTTGGCCCTCATGCTGTTTTTGCTCGCCAATTTTGCCAACATTGCTTACCTGGATTTGATGCTATATGGTACTTTCTTATGGATCTCGATTTTTGCTTATACTACTACTATGGATAAGCATCGCTTGGGCATTGGTTTTGAGGGACTTAAGTTCCTGCTAGGGGCTTATTTGATTTACAAAACTCAAGGTTGGTTTGGCCTAGAAGCAGTTTTACCAGGAGCGGCAGTCATTGTAGGTACTTATTTGATAACTTCTATGGTGCTTACAGTAGCATTTTTGAGAAAGGAAACTATACAGCCAGTGAGACAAATGGCGGTGAATTAGACATTTCGCCGTTGTTGGTGACGTTGCTCTCTAACACCAACAAGCCTTCTGGTGCGTATTTAATTGCGATTTTCAGGCTCACGAATCCAACATTGGAACTACCAGGCTTTATAACCGCGTTAAGAAACGCTCCTAAAAATAGGCTCTCATTAAAAATGAGAACCAGTATAAGATGACAAACTCGATGCACTCGTTGGTTAGAAACCCTTATGGAAATAGCAGTGGACTGTAGTCTGTAGACCGTGGACTATAAACTAAATCACTTAATCTTCTCAAATACCCAGAAAGGATGTTTGGTATTGCTTATCTGGATAAAGCCTTCTTGTTGGGGGCGAAATGCCTGGGTGTGTTGCCTATGCAGATTCAGCGATATTTTTTCGTCTTGGTAAGGCTCTAGATTTTGGGTTTCTAACGTAATGTCTGGCACAGTAGGTAGTACTTTGAACAAAGTATCGGCGGTCACCCACTTTTTCCAGGAGTCTTTGGCTACATAAAAGGCTTTGTATTCCTGATTGAACACAATCAAGTCCATTTTTTCCAAAAAGTTCTGAGCAAACTGTTCGTCTTCGAAATAGCTAATCACATGCACCGACACGTGGTTACGATGGTACAAATAACGTAAACCATTTTCCACTAGGTTGTGCTCTACAGCAATAATTTCTATGGGTAGCTGCGCACATGTTTTTTCTTGCACAGTTGCCAGATTGGTTTCGTGACATACAACCACGTCTATTTTGATGCCCCAGGCCAACACTTGATCCAGCGCTTGTTCTACAATTACTAAAGTAGGGCTCCATCCTAACAATTGCTGAATAAGCTCTAAACTACACGCGTCAGGGTCTATAATAAATAAAGCGGGTTCTTGTTCGTCACGTATGATATGATGAGAAGACATTTTTTTAATGATGGATGGTCAATGGTTAATGATCAATTTGATTCTTGCAGAACGCTTAGGTCAAATTCGGAGCCCTTGAGCACTTGTTGGCCCGAGAGTTTATTATCAAAACTGGAAACTTCTTCTATTGTTTGCCCAGGTCGATAAATATGGGTTTTCCGAATCAGGATTAATCAGCCAGCCTGGCTACACGTTGTTATAGAGCCAGTTTTGCATTTTGGCTTAAATAGAAAATTCATAACTAAAATCCTCCTTTGTCAAAGATACTAAAATTTTACGCTACATTTAGGCAGCAAAGCTCTGATTACTTTCCGATCCTTTTTGGGTAT
>DMXI01000566.1 GCA_003483885.1 Microscillaceae bacterium | reverse complement strand
AACTTTGTGGGGCTGTTAAAAATTTGCAATTATTTAATAAGTCATTTAAAATCAATGCATTGGGCATTTTACCCTTTGTTGTTCCTTAAATATTCATATAAAAATAAAATAAAAGTGATTGGATTTTGGTTAGGCAAGAAATGAAATTGATTAGTTGGGCATTTCAGGTTGTGCTTTTTTATGCTTGTTTTGAGGGCAAACCTTACATGAAATGATGCTCAATTATGGGTTATGAATTATTTTTCTAATGATTGATGGTGAATGGTTAATTGTTTCATTGTTAGTTCCTTCGGCTTCGCTCAGGACAACGTGTTACGCCTTCGGCTTATTGTTGCATTGTTTCGCGATGCGATGATTAATTATTAAATTTGCAAATATAAGAATAGGCTATTGGCTCTTGGCCTTTAGCTACGCTTTGCGCTGCCCTTGTTCCGTGATCCTTGCTCCTAAAATCGCTTCGCGCCATTTTTCACTTTTCACTTTTAGTTTTTCACTTAAATATTATGGCTAAACAACTAGATAAAATTTTGGTAATTGATCTGGAATCTACCTGTTGGGAGGGTGAGCCCCCCGAAGGACAGGTGAGTGAGATTATAGAGATTGGTTTGTGTATACTGGATGTAAAAACTGGTCAACGGGAAGATAAAGAAGGAATTTTGGTAAAACCGACCCAGTCTGAGGTAAGTCCATTTTGTACCAAGCTAACTACAATTACGCCCGAGATGATTGCAAATGAGGGCATTGATTTGCAAGAGGCTTGTCGAATATTGAAAAAAAAGTATGCCTCACAGCAAAGAATCTGGGGTAGTTGGGGAGATTATGACCGTAGGCAGTTTGAGCGCAATTGTAAACGGCGCGGCATTAGTTATCCGTTTGGGATTACCCATGTTAACTTTAAGAATTTATTTGCTCTCAAACATAAGTTGGAGCGAGAGTGTGGTTTAGATATGGCCACCGAAATGATGGGCTGGGAACTGGAAGGTACCCACCATAGGGGCATTGATGATGCATGGAATATTGCCCGGCTGGCGACGCTGTTAATTTAGTGTTAATCAGACAATTGAAAGGCTTTTTTCCGTATAAAATATTGTTTAAGGGATTATAAAAATTTGAGCAAATCACGCCTGCTTCGCAATTGCTCGCAATTATCACTATTTTTGTGGTGCATTTGTGCTAATACTTTGATATCATGAAGTGGAAACAACGACTTTTTAAAATATACAAGTGGGAATTTTGGCCCTTCTGGTTTTTTTATATTCCAGTGTATTTTTACTGGGCTTATTCCTGGATACGTACCCGCTCTATGTTCTTTTTTAGTGCGGCTAATCCAGCCATGGAGATGGGGGGATTTATTGATTACTCCAAGATTGATATTTTTAAGAAAATCCCAGGAGATATTTTACCCAACATGGTGTTTATAAGTACCGAAAAGGATAAAGAAAATATTGAGAATATCCTTGCTATCAAGGGTTTAACGCTTCCGCTCATTGCCAAACCCGACAAGGGAGAACGTGGCAAGGATGTGGCCAAAATCAAAAACCTGGACCACTTGAAGGAGTATTTGGCGGCCGCCAAGGAGCAAATCATTTTACAGGAATTTATCACCCATCCGCTGGAGTTTGGCATTATGTATTATCGCCTGCCCAACGAAGACCGAGGGCATATTACTTCGGTGGTGCAAAAAGAGTTTTTGACGGTATGCGGCAATGGGCAATCTACCGTGCGGGAACTGATGCGTAGCAACCAAAGGGCGGCTCTATATGAAGAACACGTAGAAATGAGTTATCCGGAACTGCTCGAGCAAGTACCTGCCTCAGGAGAAAGAAAACTACTGGAACCCATTGGTAACCATTGTCGAGGTACGGTGTTTCGTAACGCCAATCATTTAATCAATGCGCAACTGGTAGAGGTGTTTGATAACTTCAGCAAACAGATTGATGGATTTTACTTTGGTCGCTATGATATCAAGGTACCCAGTCTGGAGGATTTGTATGCGGGTAAAAATATTATATTAATGGAACTGAATGGGGCCAACTCGGAGCCAGCCCACATTTATGATCCAGATATGGACATTTGGACCGCTTATACGCACTTGATCAAGCATTGGCGGATTTTGTACAAAATAAGTGTACAAAACCATAAGAGAGGCGTACACTATATGAGCCGTAAGGTGGCTTTCCCTCGCTTGGTGCAGCATTATCGGGATTAAGATGATTTTATCAATTGTATGCTATAAAAAACGACTTCTCAAGATGATTTTGGGAAGTCGTTTTTGTTTTGAACCAGTCTTAACTTGTCGGATAATAATTCTCATCCTTTTGCATACAATTAGCCCTGAGCTGACCTAAAGCTCCAGATGATCTATTTTTTTGGTAAAGCTAGTCTTAAACATAGAGGCTTTTTTCTTGGTTATGACTTTCCTAAAACTAGAATATTAGTTTATTTTGATCCCAAATACACTTACAAAAAAATTATCCCTACCCTATTTAGGGGTATTGCTATAAAATCCGTCTTTTAGCTAACATCTAAACTATTAACAGAGATAAGTTAAAATATAACACTTATTTACCCTGATTAACTATTATTTAGCTTATCAAAACAACGCCCGATTTGTTATTTATGAAGCATTTTTTGCAAATGTGGGGGGGCTTCATTCCTCTCACTATGCTATTGGTTGTCCAGGCATTTGGCCAGGAAATTCATTTCTCAAACATCACTTCTACCCAGGGACTCGCCCACAATACGGTGAACTGTGTCATCCAAGATCGCCAAGGTTTTTTGTGGATTGGCACCGAAAATGGGCTCAATAGATATGATGGATACGAATTTAAAGTGTATCGTAATGATTTAAATAATCAAAACAGTTTGAGTGATAATTATGTGATCGCGCTTCATGAAGATAGTAAGGGCTATATATGGGTAGGGACTTTTGGTGGCGGACTCAACCGGTTTGACCCTGTAGCTGAAAAATTTGTGCGTTATCAACATCGCCTGGGTGACCCTACCAGTATTTGGAGCAACGACGTTCGAGCCATCCAAGAAGATAAAAAGGGAAGAATTTGGCTGGGACTCCACGACACCAAGGTTTTTGGCTATTTTGATCCTAAAACTCAACAGTTTAAACAGTTTCGAAGTATCAAAAACAAGCATTCGCTCAGTGCTTTTACCACAATTCCCGAAAAGGATGACGGCTTTTGGATAGGCTCTCGAGGGGGGCTTACCTATTTTGATATTCAAAAACAGGCTTACACCAAGTATTTTACCGTCAACCCAGTTAAACAAGGAAGCAATCAGGTTTACAACATATTCCGCGACCGTGTAAATCCAAACATTCTGTGGTTGTGTATGCTAGAATCAGGACTGGTCAAGTTTGATACCCAAACAAACCAAGTAGTACAACGATGGCATACTGGAAACAGCACTTTGAAAACCAACGCTGTGATGAGTTTTCATCAGGATAAAACAGGCACTTATTGGGTAGGCACCCAAAAGGGCTTTTATCGCTTCAACCCGGCAAAAAATCATTTTCTCTTATACCAATCCGATCCTTACAACCATAGAAAAATCGCAGGAAACAATATTCAGCAGATTTTTGAAGACAACGCTGGCACATTCTGGCTATGCTCTTACAAAAAAGGACTCAGTTTTTTCAATCCTTATCTTCAAAACTTTACCTACTATGCGCCTATAGATCAAGGAGTGAGTCAAGTAAGTTCGTTTTGTGAAGACAAAAAAGGCCATTTGTGGATTGGTACTAAAGGTGGCACTGTGGGGCTGACTCGGCTCAACCGCCAAGACCAAACGGTGAAAGTATTTAAAACTGATTCCAACAATGGGCAAAGCATTGCCTCAAGTAATGTCAACAACTTATTGACTGATGTAGATGGAAGTATTTGGATTGGTACGAGTGGCCAAGGGCTGGATCGTTACGATCCCCGAACCAATACTTTTGAAAACTATCCTTTTTATGACAAAAAGCAACGCAACATTCCACGTGTTGGCTCGCTGTATCAAGATCCACAACAACCCGAGGCATTATGGATTGGCACCCGAGGATTTGGTCTGTTTAAGTTTAATAAAAAACGCAAACAAGTCACGAAGATCTACCGCATACAAGATCCTGTAAATGGTACAACCATTAGTCACAATACAGTCATCGCGATGGCCAAAGATCACCAGGGTAATTTGTGGCTGGCTACTCGCAAAGGATTGAGTAGATTTGACAGGGCACGAGAAATATTTACCAATTTTATCCATTCACCTCATGATTTAGCCAGCCTGAGTAATAATCACGTACTAGCACTGCACATAGATGCACAACAGGTATTGTGGGTAGGCACTCACCATGGCTTGAATAGGCTCGACTTAAAGGCATTGTATAAAAAGCAAAAGGTCAAATTTAAACGCTACACTGTTAATGATGGGCTGCCAAATAGCATTGTCCATAAAATCATAGAAGACGATCGTGGCTTGCTGTGGCTGAGTACTAGTAAAGGCTTGAGTAGGTTTGACAAGACAAGAGAGACTTTCAGAAACTTTGATCAGCGGGATGGTTTGCAGGGCAATGAGTTTTCTACCAATAGTGGCTTGTTAACCAAAGACGGGGCTATATTGATGGGGGGAATCAATGGGTTTAACCTGTTTTATCCCGAAAAGGTTAAGCTGAACACTTATTTGCCTCCAGTAGTACTCACCGATTTTCGAGTGGCCAACCAATCGATCGGTGTTTCTAAAAAAGGCTTACTCAAACGCCCTATCTGGGCTACTGATACCATTGAGCTTTCTCCTAAGCATAATATTATTTCTTTTAAATTTGCAGCCTTGAACTACCTCTTGCCTGACAAAAATACCTACGCCATATTCCTGGAAAACTTTGATACCGATTGGCGTAATATAGGGCATCAACGTACCGTAACTTATACACACTTACCCGCAGGTACATATCGATTTCGAGTCAAGGCTAGTAATAATGATGGTTTGTGGAGCCCCAAAGAAGCACAAGTCCTATTCATTATTCATCCTGCTTGGTGGCAAACCAGAGGGTTTAAAGCGAGTGTATTAGGTTTGTTGGTGGTATTAGTACTGGGGGGCTTCTACAACAGAAAGTACGTAAGAAAACGCAAAAAACAATCGATCAAGGTGGATGGTTCTAAGCCAGCGACGGTCAGGATCGCCAAAGGAGCTCAAACTGATATCGCCCCTCAACTAAAGCCCATTGACAAGCGCGAAAAGTTTTTTAGAGATGAAGAAGAGATTGAATATCTGAAGCAACAACTTCAGGCGATTGTAGTCAAACAAGAAATGTACAAAGAGTTTGATATTTCGCTGGCCAAGATCGCCCAAGAAATGGACATGACCAGTAAGAAATTGTCCATATTGTTAAATACCGAACTCGATACCAGTTTTACAGATTATATCAACAATTGTAGGGTCGATGCATTCAAAGAAAAGGTTCAGCAGGAAGAGAACCAGCATTTGAAGCTGATTTCTATTGCTTACGATGCAGGTTTTCATTCTAAGGCTTCCTTTAATCGCATTTTTAAAAAACACACAGGGTTAACGCCTTCTGAGTACAAGAAAAAAATAGCAAAGGTTTCAAATCTTTAATTACCTCATCTTAACTATTAGAAAAGAGATTCATTTTGAAAAGCTTTATATGAATCCCTTTTCTAAAGTTTTGCTCCCAGCCTAGTGCTGTTAAATCTCTATTTGTTGGAGTTTTCTTATCCGTTGATTCAAATACTGTATTTGCTTTGCCTTGTTTTGGGGCAGCGCAAACGATGAAAATGAGTGCTTGGTTTTTTGACTAAACTCTTTTTCTACCAACTTTACTTCTCGAACAATGATTTGTAAACTTTCATTGTCTGACTTACCCACAATGCCGTGAATGTCATAAGATCTTGACGAAAAAGCTACTTTACCAGACTTTTCCATTTTGGCTTTCAGGGCAATCAATTCTCCTCTAAGTTTGGTAATTACCTTGGCTTCGCCAAACTTGGTTTTGGCTCCACGACAACTAGAAGGAGAGCATCCAGAAGTCTCTTTGTTTGATGAACTACTACAGCAGGCTTTTTGGGCGTAAGCATTGGTACCCGCTAACATTCCCCAAAAGAGCACCGAGGCGACTAATACATTTTTTATTTTCATTGTAAAATCTTGTTGATGAGTAACTGCCTGCTAAGACGAACCAGTTAAAAAATGATGCAACATTCTGGAGTTGAGTGTTGATTTTTTATAATAAATCTGATGTTTGGCTCCAGACTAACCCTAATTGCTGAAAAGCTTGTTGAACTTTAGGCAATGGCGAGGCAATATTCATACGCATAAACAAGGCATTTTCTTTGGCAAACCAGTTTCCAGGCGTTAAACCCAATTTGGCCTGCTTTACTACCAAATCGGCAAGTGTTTTTTGATTTAACCCCGTTTCTCTAAAATCTAACCATACCTGATAAGTACCTTCTACTGGGTACATTTTTACCATAGGTAGTTCACTCTTAAGATATGAGGTTATCCAGGCAAGGGTTTTCTCCAAATAACTAACCAAATCGTTTACCCACTCCTGCCCTTTTCTATAGGCTGCTATGGTAGCAAAAGTAGTCAAGGCGTTGCCGTGGTTTAAATACATGGACGCTACCACGCTTTTGATCGTTTTTCGGGTATCATCATCAGGTATATAGATATATCCATTGGCAATGCTTTGCATTCCAAAAGTTTTGGCGGGCGAGCCAATGAGTGAGATATGCTGTAGGTGCTTATCCAAAGACATCAAGCTATTGAAGCGATGCCCTGAGTAAATAATGTCGGAGTGAATTTCATCACTAATGATGGTAACCTGATAGCGATTGGCAATCTCAACAAGTTGTTGTAGTTCCTCGGTTTTCCATACTCGCCCTACCGGATTATGGGGATTACAAAGTAATATAATTTTTACATTCTCGGTTTGCAGCTTCTGCTCCAAATCGTCAAAATCCATTTGGTAGGTTCCATTTACTAGTTTTAGCGGGTTTTTGACAATTTTGCGATTGGCCGTTTTTATAATTTGAGCAAATTGGTGGTACACTGGTGGTTGAATTAAAACCCCTTCGCCTGGGTCCGATAACTCTCGCACCAAAAGCGCTATACCTGTAAGCACTCCCGAAACTTGAATAAAGTTTTCAGGTTTCAAACTTAGCTGGTGTCGTTCTTTGTTCCAGGTTGCAATTGCTCTATATACTTCATCGGCATTAAACTCATAAGCATACACCCCTCGGTTTACCAAACGCTGTAGCTCTTGGGTAATGGGCTGAGCTACCGGAAAATCCATATCCGCTAGCCAAAAAGGAGTGAGGTCATTGGTACCAAATATGCGCTGAAGCATATGTGGGTTTTCTTTGGCAAACTTGTGTCCAAAGCTTTCTCTATTGGTCGTAATAAAAGTGTCCATAAGTGAGATCAGTTTGTTTGGCTATGTTTAATAGTTAGTGATAAATTATTGCGGCTTTTTCACACCCACCACAATACGCTCTACAAGTTGTCGTGCAGTAGTAAGGGTAGATAAATCGGTATAAACCTTTCCATTTTGTGCCGAATGGTGCCCGTGGCCGATTAACTCCATGAGGTAATAGTTTTTGCCATCATTCATATCTATGATGGTTTCGAATATGATAGAAGGCTGGCCTAGTTGTCCGGTTCCGTTATGAAAGGTGGCATCCTCTGGAAAGTCATACTCTGAGTAGTATTCATTGTCATCAAAGGCCACATTGAGCTCTAACCGAAGTTTGAATTTTTCTTGATTTTTAACTGAAGTATTGAGGCGAAAATTCTCTGAAATAGTAGCACCAGTCATTCCATCAGGCAGCGGTTTATTACTGGTGGGTACAAATAGGCCATCGGCATATTGTATTCCTCTTTTGTGTGACCATACTGGCAATGCATCTACTCTACGGTAATTATTTCCGGTAGTCGTTTTTGTATCAAATGTTTTAAAGTTTGCCTTGCTACGTCCACCAAAAAATAATCCTTTTGCGGTGGCTTTCGATACGAAAATGCTTTCTATATACTTTCCTTGTAAATCTTCAATCCATATGGCCATTTGAGGATGCCAATAATGTTCGGAGCGCATGAGGTCAATACTTAGTTTGGTATGGTGGCTGGTATTCATTTCAATCACCTGATATCGGGAAGGGCTTATTTCCTGGCTTTGGGTAGCCCTCAATCTAGTGCCATAATCTACCAGGGAACCAAACGGAGGCAGATCAAAATAGGCCAATACAATGAGTGATAACACAGCCAGTGATATAGACACAGTGGTAAGGCTATTGAGGTATTTTTTGAGTGGTAAAAAATTATTGCTCAGGTGAAAAAGTACCCCAAGTGTAAAGATTAGCCCAAAAGCGGTATGTATGCCTGACACCAGCCGAGTATGGGCCAAAAAATACTCTAGTATCCCGGTGACCAATAATACTACAAAGCTTAACAAGATGGAGAGGCTTGTTATTTTTCTAAGTTTCATGGGTGATTTGATTTAAATCAGTTTTGTTGTTCTTTTTTGTTTGCTGAGACGACAAAGTCAGCAATTGATGCAAAAAAGAACCAGGAAATAATGGAGGGGAATGCAGAATTTTTGGGTGAGTTATCAAAAGGTTAAGAGGGCAAGAAAAAAAGAAGAACAAGAAGAAGTTATTCTTCCTGCATCAACTCTTGTACATTTTGCCAAGAGCCACCATTGATGGCATCTATCCCTTGTGCTAGCAGATATTGCACAATTTCTCCGCTACGTACGCCGCTTACACAAACGGCTATTACTGGCTTATCTTGGGCTTTAATCATATTGATTTGATAAGGAACCGAAGCCATCTCGATATGAAAAGAGCTCTCAATGTGTCCACTTTTCCATTCGTTTTTTGACCTCACGTCTATTATGATGGCTTCATTTGCCAAATAATTACGGATTTTATCGCGCTGATATCTGCTTGTATATGACTTGGATGCTTTCATAAATTAAAATATAATTGTTTGAAGTAAGATAGGCGTATATCAACAAAGTGTTTCTCCCGAATTTGGCTCGGTTTCACTGTTACAATTATTTTGTTCGCAGTCTAAAATACTTCCCTTGGCTCCCTGGGTAACTGTACAATAAGTCGCGAATATTTCTTTCAATTTTTTTCGTCCTCTTTGCACCTTCGAACGTACAGTGGTGTAATTCATCCCCAATTGTTTGGCGATGTCTTTTTGGGGTATATTGTTAAGCTCCGACAAAGTCATAATAGAGCGATATTCTTCTGGAAGTTGCTTTAAAAAAGCCGCGACACAACCACTTAATTCAGGCACAACATTGTCCTCATGATATGTCTCATCCACCAAACGTTCATCTATTGCTTCTACCTGCACTTTCTTTTTGCGGTAATAATCGGTAATGGTATTTTTAGCAATGGTGTATACCCAATTCTTTACATTGTTTACATCCTCTACCTTCGATTTCGATAGCTTATAGAAAACTTCCTGGGTAAGATCTTCAGCATCTTCATTATTATTGACTCTCTTTTTTACATACAAAAAGAGCGGCTGATATAACTCTTTAATTTGCGTTTGCATATTGTTTTATAAAGTTGACAAATAATACCAAAATCAATATAAACAGCGTTAAGAACAGGCGCTGCGCACCTAAAGATTCCATAAGATAAATCCCTAAAAAAGCGCCAATGGCAGCACCCAAATCCCACCAGGTGCTTACTCCTGAAATGGCTTGCAAGGAATTTTTATCCTTGTTTTGTTGACTTATCGCAATCAAAGGTGAAAAAGTAACCACCACAGCATTAAAGAAAAATGCTATCAAAATTCCTGGAAGGGCAAAACCCAATACAATCAACAGTACCCCTACCAAACAGTGCCCAATCGCTATATTGTACAGCTTGATGACAGGTACCCGCAAACTGATCACGCCACCAATCATAGATAATACTGTGGTAAACAGTTTTTTTAGTAATAGATAAAAGGCCACAAAAACCAATAGCTGTTTGGCATCGGGATAGGTAGTAGCCAAAAGCCGGGAAAGTGTCACTACCAGAATTCCGTCAATGGTTATTGATAATATAAATACCAACAAGTTGTTAGCATTTGGGTAAAAAGTGGTTTTGGCTTTGACTCTCCCAGCAAAAGAGACATGAGTATCATTGGGTAGTGCAAAAGCCAAAGCTACTCCCCCCATACTGAGGAGCGCAATAACAAAAATACCCTTTTCAACCCCCAATGCTTGCACTAAGATGGGTCCTAAAAACAACACCAATAAAGGTCCCAATGATTTAATGCTTTGGGTTAATCCAAAGGCTAGCCCAGGTTCTTTTTTTGCCTGAGCAGCATAATTCAAGGTGGCTATTTTAAGCCCGGAATAACATATTCCCCAAGCTACCCTAGCCAAAAAGAACAGGGCTAAACCCACCTGTAACCCATACAGTAAAGTGGTAGCTACGGCTAATGCTGCACAAGCAATCAACACTTTTTTCATCCCTAACTTATTTACCAGATTAGCCACATGGGTATTGGCTATAATTCGTACAAACCTGTTGACTGATAACAATAGGCCAATGACAAACACCGAAAACCCCATGTCCTTACCATAAATGGGCAACAAGGGGTAAAGAAAAGCATCGCCCAGCCCAGCAAACGCAATGACTCCACTAGAAAGCAAAGCCCCCCGAAACGGAAGGCTCATTGCTTTTGGCTGCTTTTTTTGATCTTTTAATAAAAACATCCAATTATGAGCAACACCCACTACCAGATACTGGCGCTTCTTCTACCTGAGTTTTCAGACCATTGTTTACCTCGGCAGAAACAGTGGTTGCTTCTTTTATTGGTGCCGATCCGCAGCACCCGCCACCTTTTTGTGTTGTTGTATTTACTACAGTTGTTCTTGTTTTCATGACTCTTAAATATTTAGAATTAAGTATGAAGACCATATTATTCTTTAATATATCGATCTTGTAAAAGCCTCTCCCTTGTGGGGAGACTGAGAGGGGTTTTAATGGATATTTTATATTTCAAGATGTTGATAATCAACACAAAAACCTCCCTTAATCCCTCC
>DMXI01000061.1 GCA_003483885.1 Microscillaceae bacterium | reverse complement strand
CTAAAAGCTAAAGACCAACAGCTGTCAAGTAGGGTGTTCAGAATTTCAAAAAAGTTCCCCATGTTTTTAGAGCTATTCAATGCTTTAAAAATTGACAGAAGGAACTTTTTTGAAATTCTGAACACCCTACCTGTCAGGTCTAAAGTACTTCAAATAGCTTTTTTCTTACAAAGAATTCCTCAGCAACAAATTGATGAGACAGTCTCAAGCTTTATATTTACTTTATTATTTCTCAAGCCATTCTTTAAAAGGAGCCACCTTTAGTCGACTTACCACCACTACTTCTTCTAGTTTTACCTTAAGATGCAGGGCAATTTTTCGGTTAAAATAAGATTCAAAAGATACCACTGCTGCCCTATTGACCAACATCTGACGATTGATGCGAAAAAACTGGGTAGGATCACAGACCGACTCTACATATTCCAGTTTCTTGAATAAAGGAAACTTCTCTCCAACAAAAGTATACAAATACACGTTTTCTTGCTCTACACTAAATAAGGCTACATCTTTTACTTGTTTTACCAGAGACTTTTCCCGGTATTGAGTCAAAAAACTCTGTTGATATTGGGGAGTCTGGGTGGGCTGAAACTGAAGAGGGACCGTATTTTTGCCCTGTAGGTTGGTAATTAGGTTTTTGTATTTTTGAAGCGCTGCATGAATTTCTTCTTCCTTGAATGGTTTTAAGATATAATCAATCCCGTTATTTTTAATGGCTTGTAGTGTGTATTCGTCATACGCAGTACAAAACACCACTGGCACGACCACATCTATATGCTTAAAAACCTCAAAACTGTATCCATCGGCCAATTGAATATCAAAAAACAATAAATCCAGGTTTTGTTGATATTTTTGCAGGTATTGCACGGCCTCCATCACCGATTCCAATTTTTCTATCACCATAAAATCACGGTCCTGCTCTATAACTTCTTGTAGCAAAGTAGCAGTATGGGCTTCATCTTCTACAATCAATACGTTCATTTTAAGTCCTTTATCAGTTTTAGTTGCACCCTAAATTGCTGTTCATCTTTTTCAGTTACTACTCCTTGCTCAACGTTCATCAACGCATATCTTTTTCGCAATAAATCCAATCCATAACCCGACGATTCTACCGGACTAAGCTTGGGCTGAATATTATTACTCACCACCACATACTCATTTTGGTGCGTGCTTATCTTAATGTGTAAAGGCATCTTAGAAGTCATACTGTTATGTTTAAAGCAATTTTCTACCACTACCTGCAATGCCAAAGAAGGCAATTGCCACGAATACAGTGATTCGTCAATAGTAAGATTCACCGAAACAGCTTTTTCATTTCGACTTTTCATCAAAAACAGATAAGCTTCCAATACTGTCAGCTCTTCAGATAAACGCAAAGTAGTATTTTCGTTGTGCTTGAGCATTTGTCGGTAAAAATCAGACAAACTAATGATAAACTGTTCAGAATTGTCGTGTTGTTGTCGTACCATAGAGCGCAACGTATTGAGCGAATTGAATAAAAAATGAGGGTCTATCTTGGTTCGCAACGCCTTAAGCTGCACCCGATAGTTTTCGGTTTGCATTTGCTCTTTTTCCAGCCTTAGTTGAGCAATATTTTGCTGCGCTTTCACTGCGTATTGCACTACCAAAAATATTAATGTAGCCAATATAAATCGCACGAGGTTGAGTATATTTATGGTATAGTTGGAAAGATAAAATATACCACAAGCAATGATTATCAATACAATAGAGAGTGCCCATAGCACCCGTTTCCGTTGTTTTATTTTTGGAGTAGATAAATACCATAGAAAGTACCATAAAATAAACAGCACTACTGATATAGCAATCCATCGCTCGTAGATATTTTCGTTGTTTGGCACTACTACCGGCCTGGTGTTAGAATAAAAACTCAATCCAGGCAGGATTAAAGCCAGCGCGATGGGTAATATGAGGTTTATTTTTGGTTTCAATGCTCCTTAATTATTGACAGGGCTTATAATACAAAATCTGAACTATTTCTAATAATCATTTTTTCATAGTGTTGATCATAAAATGCAAAGTCAGCGTACCTGTGAGGCCTCCCGGCGATGTAATCCCTCCTATGCTTTCGGATTGATTGGTATGAGAATAACTCAGGTTAAAATCCAGCATCAACCCTAATATCGGACGATGCGTAAATCCAGCAGAAAGATTTAAGTACCCATAACTGGCTCTTTGCTCATTTACCTCCTGAAACCTTCCTTGTCCAAAAGTAACTCCCCCTTTTCCTCCTTTAGCCACCGCTCGTATTTGCCCTAGTTTAAATCCCAGATATGGTCGGGTAAACCCTTGGTTTAACAAAAAATATTTAGCTCCTATTCCGAAATTGATCATAGCACCACCACTACCCTTGCCCTCTATTTGGGTTCCATTAGGTCCATTTACTACTATCGAACCTATTTCTTGGTTACGGGGCAACAAAAGCAGGTTAAACCCTAGCGAAAGTTGCCAACGGTTGGTGATAAAACGGCTCGCTTCTATACCAAAAACTGCCCTACGGCTCGTAAAATCGGCAAATGTGATGGTATCAGGACTAGCTTGGTTAAAACCCGAGATAAAGTGTTGACCGTATGATACCCCAAATGTCCAGCGCTTTGTATAAACTTGAGTTAAAGAATCAAGGATTCGAGGCCTACTTTCAAATTCCGCAATGGCTTTTTCGGCCCTGGTCAATGGCTTTTTTTTGATGTCTTGTCCCCAAACATCCAATTGTATCCCAACCAATATAAAAAGTAAAGCACTCCAAGGTATAAGCTTTGTCATCATTATTTTGAACTAGTAATTGCCCAAAAATAAAGAGAACTCCTTGGTTCTTGGGGGGTGAATCAAGTGAAATGAACATACAGGTGGGTGAAGTGAACAAGCCATAAAACTACAGATATTCTTTCACTCGTTGGAGCAAACCTCTTGGCTTGTATCCATCTTAACCAATAGGTACTTGAGCAAACACCTCCCACTATTTATATTTTACAAATTTGCTATATTGCTCCTCTAAAACTTACCTCTTTTGAAAAAGAAACGCCACCTCGGAGTCATTTTATTTGTATTAGCCACAGTACTTCCACTGTTACTGGCCTTGGGCTATGCGTTATTGTATAGTCTGGGATTGACAGGTATTTTATCCGAAGGCTTTACCCTCAAACATTGGCAAAAAATATTACCCAATGCCGAAATGTGGCGTTCATTGGGGTATACCTTGTATCTTACTTTGGCCTCGTTGCTTCCTGCTACGGCGGGAGCTTTGCTGTTATCGACTCGCTTACGCCAAACCATTAGCCGAGGTAAAGCCAATTATTTGATCTACTTCCCATTAGCCATTCCTGCCATTGTAGCGGCTTTTTTTAGTTTGCAGGCATTGTCCAAAACTGGTTTTTTCTCTCGGGTATTATACCAAGTAGGACTGATCACTCAACTCAATCAATTTCCTGATTTGGTCAATGACCAGTATGGTTTTGGGATTTTATTTGCCCATTGGCTCATGGCTACTCCCTTTCTCACGGTTATGTTTCTGGGCATGTACGATGGTGAAAGGTTGGACGAACTTCAACAAGTCTCGGTTACTTTGGGCGCTAGTCGCTGGCAAAGCTATTGGAAGGTAGTTATCCCAGTGTTGTTGCGCAAGGGGTATCCCACTGTGGTATTGTATGGTATTTTTATTTTTGGAGCCTACGAAATTCCACTCTTGCTGGGGCGACAATCTCCCGAAATGATTTCAGTATTGGCTACGCGTAAAGTCAAAGAACGGTACGATTTATTACAATTACCAGAGGGGTATGTAATTGCAGTTATTTATTCTTTATTAATGATTATCAGTGTATTATGGCTACTTCGCAAACAACGACAAGCACTCTAAAAAACCGACCGACCAATCGCAAGGTGTTGAAAGCGTTGTTTCTCATTTGCTTTGCAGTGGTTATTATATTTCCTCTTCTGTTGTTACTAGGACTATCTTTAAGCCGACAATGGATTTATCCAGCAATCTTACCCCAAGAAATTGGCCTCATGAACTGGAGTCAGCTCTGGGGTTATCAAAAAAACTTACTTTCTAGTATGGGGCTTTCCTTGTTACTCTCCTTGAGTGTGGCTTTTTTAGCTACTTGGGGTGGTTTCTTTACTGGACGCCTGTTGGCTTACCATCCCAGAGGTCGTAGCCTGCTCAAGTTGGCCTATTTGCCTTATGTTATTTCCCCAGTTATATACGCGGCCTGTCTCAAAGTGTATTTCATTTACTTCGGGCTGGATGCCAGATTCGCAGGGGTTTTGCTTGCCCAGCTCATCATTACCTACCCTTTTAGCGTCATTTTATTCAGCGAATACTGGAGTAGTCGAACCTTGGCTATGGAACAATTGGTGGCCACTTTGGGAGGTACTCCCCAACAAACATTCACCAAAGTAATGATTCCCATTTCACGTAACATTCTACTGGTAAGCTTTTTCCAAACTTTTCTGATTTCCTGGTTTGAGTATGGTCTTACCAATCTTATTGGCTTGGGCAAAGTACCTACCCTCACCATTATGGTATTTGGCTATCTCAAAGAAGCCAACATTTATTTTGCAGCATTGGCTTCCTGTCTCCTAGTATTGCCTCCGCTAGTATTGCTATGGTTGAATAAACGGTATGTGATCAGGACTTAACAAGTGCTTTAGTTAGTAGTTTACTAAGTGAAAAGTTAAAAATGAAAAATGAAAAGTTGGCGCGAAGCGGAGTTAAATGAAAAATGGCACGAAGCGAGGACAAGGAGCAGGGAACAAGAGGACACGTTACTAAGTGAAAAACGAAAAGTGAGCGCGGAGCGATTTTAGGAGCAAGGATTAGGGAACAAGGGTGACGCGAAGCGCAGCTAAAGGCCAAGAGCTAATGACTAAAAACCTATTCTCATATTTGCAAAACCTTGTCCTGAGCGAAGCCGAAGGAACTAATTCATAATTTATAATTGACTACAAACAATAGAACAATAAGCCGAGGGAATTAAACATTAATCATTGAAAATCAGCGAAGTGCCGCATTTATCAACAAAAAAACGGCGTTTGCTAATAAACAAACGCCGTTTTAGTAGGGTGGTTATGAATAAATATAAAATAAACAGGTATATTCTCGTGTATAAATATTAGTGACGTCTTACTCCGGTAAAGCTACAACGAAGGTTTACTCCCGCCGATCCAAATCTTAGTTGCTCATTGGTTAAAGTGCCCAATGGGTACTTTAAATAAGGCTCGATCAAGATTTGCATATTCTGCGCCACCATATATTTCATTCCCATAGAGATGTTGAGCATTCTGGCAAAATCAAAACGACTCAATGACTCAGGGTTTGACTTCAAATTGGTTTCTGAAACATAGGTTTCAATTGTTGGTTCAGCCGTACTCCCTGCCTTGTATACTTGGCGTTGAATTGTTTCACGGGTAGTATGGGTGTAATCTTCTTGCAAATAGGCCATAGAAGAAAGCCCAACTGATACATACAACCCTTGGTTGACATTTTTACCCAAGTGATATTGCAGGTTTACGGGAATATCAAGTCCTACAAACTGCATTCTCACCGAACGGCTTTGCTCCTGCGAACGGTTGGCAAAAATTTGATTGCCCCCTAAACTTTGCGAAGTAGTAAACTGTGGTAAGTTTGCAGGGCGACTCATTTCCAGTGATTGTCTGGTAAGCAATACCCCAGAAGTAACACTTAGTCGTTTACTCAATGATATTTCTGACAAAATACCACCTCCCACATTTACTTGGGAGTCTTTTTCGCCTTTATCAGAGTAGTTTACCAAGGAAGAAACCACTACTCCCAGCTTAAAAGGGCTAGGCTTCAGGATTACTTCTTCTTGTTGAGAAACTTTGCTGCGTTGTACAGGCAAGTAGTTTGCTCTTATAACCGCAGGCACTGCCTGATTTTGGCTTGTCCCCCCATGAGCAGTATTCAAAGCATTGAGGGTGTTTACATCGTATTGAATTACCAAATCCTTGGTAAGAACTTGGTCTATTTTATCGGGTGATACCAATTTTTTATTTACTCTTGATAGGGCCAACCTTGGAGTAGTAGTCGTTTTAGGTAAGTTAGTAGCTACTACTGCTACTCTTTCATCCTTTATTTGAGGGCCTTGCTTTACAAGGTTTTTCTCTTGAGGACTTACTTGTACCTTTGCCGATTGCTTATCAACAGTTTTGTTAGCAGATGGTTTTTCTTGGTTTTGGGCCACATGTTCGTCATCTAGTGACGGTGGCAACACTTTTACCCCCTCAAATCCTTTCTGTTGAATGGTTCGGTTACTACTAGCCTGAAGTGGCTTTTGTGATGGTCCGTTGGAATTAACTGCATTATAAGTAAGCACTCCTCCCAACACCAGCACTGCCGCCGCCGCAACTTTTGCTGGAAGCGATAACAACAACGCACGCACTTTACCCGATTTTTGGGTTTGCATCTGTTGTTTCATCATTTCCCAGCCTTGGGCGCTATAAGGCTCTTCGTGTTTATCGA
>DMXI01000667.1 GCA_003483885.1 Microscillaceae bacterium | reverse complement strand
TATCCGTGATATGAAAGAATTATTAGGCAACAGAGGCAAATTGGCTGAAGCGTTTTGCGGAAGCATGTGTAGTCAGGCAAATATTGATTTGATGGTGCTTGAGTACAAAAAGAAGCCCAATGAAGTAACCATGATGATCTCCGACCTGAAAATGATCCTTAACACTGGACTAGAGGTGTATCCTACTTCGGAAAAGGCAAAGGAGATGCTGGGCAAATTGGATAAAATTGAAAAGAAAAAATTGGCGTTGATTCGCAAATCACGTTTAGCAGCTCGTTTTCCCAAGACACATAGTAGTTTTACTCCAGCTCAGGCAAGCCAACTAGGCCAAGCTGCTTTGGCTTATATTCGTAAAAACAAAAGAGACAAGGCTACCTACATCAAGGCTACACCCATTCGCCCTTGGGAAGCAGTCAAGAATCATCTAGGAGTTATTTTGTATTATAATCTACCAGTAGCCATGGCTTATCAGGTGCCCAATGATGGTGATGAGAAAAATGCCGTACATGTGGGATTATTTTACTTAAAAACCGGTGTAAATAGACCTGTAACTCCATTTCAAGATCATGGAGTAGCCGTAGGATGGGGTTTTACTATGTACAAGCAAAATCTTAAGTAGTTTATTAGTCGTGCCCAATGCTTATTTATGGAGAGGTTGACCCCTCTCCTTATATATCTTAAAATATACCCTTAGGCATTTTTGGCGACCGTGCCATTGGTAATGTCCTCATAGCCAACTTAGCTAAAACCTCGTCGCCTTGATTGGTTTTCACCAACGAAAAATGTCCAGCAGTGTGGTCTTAAAGAATAGATTGCCTGAATGACACCAGCCTCTTGCTATAATTATTATTGAAAAACTGATTTTTGAACCGCTTTTGAGTAAATACCGGGTAGTATGAACTATCCGGTATTTATATCATTTTAAGAGGCAAAGTAGTTTTTTCAACTTTCACGTATACCATTATCACCCTGTTACCATGATACTTCGTTTATTGGGCATTGTACCTTTTTTCTTATTGGGAGGGTATACATTTACCTTCTCCCAAACTCCAAAAAAATTTACTGATAGTTTACAACATGAACTCAAACATACTGATGATCAAAAACAAAGACTGAGAATATTGGCCATACTTACTGAAGTAGTCGCTTATCGGGATATTAAAAAAGCCGAGGCTTATGCCAATGAAACCTATAACATTGTATCGCAGCCCCAATACACGTCGCAAGCAGTGATTGCCTATCACTCTTTGGGGTTTATAGCCTATCGTAAAAGCAACTATCCAGCGGCATTGCAATGGCTCCAAAAAGCAGAAAACGCTTTTAATCAAGCCACTGATTCCTTGGATATATCGCATACCTATAAGAAAACTGGGATGGTATACACTCGACTTGGCAAACATGAACAGGCATTGCGTTATCATCAAAAGTCTTTGGCCATTGCCAAGGCTCGAAAAGATCAAAAAGGAATATCGGCTACTTATCACGCAATAGCCAATGTGTATTATTTCAAAGGCGATTATGACCAATCCATTCGCTATTTCAAACAATCACTCAAAATCAATCGAGTATTGGGTAAAACGCAAAATCGCCAGGATGCCATTGGGTCTTTACTCAATAATATTGGAGGGCTTTATGGAGAGAAGGGCAATTATTTCACTGCGTTGGAGTATTTCCACCAATCACTAAAAATAAGGCTAGAGAGCAAGAATAAACCAGGTACTGCAAGCTGCTATTACAATATTGGCGAAATTTATCGCTTACTCACCGAACATGATAAAGCCATTGAGTTTTACTACAAAGCCTTACCCATTAGAAAATCTATTGGTGAAAAAACCGGGGTGATAGAATGCTATAATAGCTTGGGAACCACTTATAATAAGCTAGGCAAACCAGCCAAGGCATTGGAATACTTTTTACAGTCAAACCAACTGGCCAAAAGCATCCAAAACAAAGGTGAGCTGGGTAGAAGTTTACTAGGCTTGGCTCAAACTTGGTTAGCCTTGGGTAAACTTATCAAAGCACAGGCAGCATTTGAAAAATCCCTGAAATTGAGTCAACAAATTGGGCAAAAATCCTTGATTGCCCAAAGCCAGGTAGGGCTTGCCAATTTGTTTAGGCAGACCCAGAAATGGACAATGGCCATTGGGTATGGGCAAAAAGGATATAGATTGGCCAGAGAAATTGGTCAAAAATATACTGTAAAACAAGCCACCGAAATATTGGCAAATACTTATGCCAAAACACAACAGTATCAAAAGGCATTTGATTTTCTGACAATTTTTAAAAATACCAGCGATAGCCTGATCAATGCTGAAAACATTAAGAAAATTACGGTATTGGAAAGCCAGCAGCAATACGAAATTGAAAAACAAAAACAGGCTCTAGAGTTGGCTCAAAAAGAAATGTTGATGAAGGCTGAACTGAGGCAACAAAAACGGTTACGTCGTTCCACGGTTTTTGGTTTGAGTATGAGTTTTTTATTGGTGTTGGTCATATTGCTGTTTTTTTATTACCGCTATCGGGTGCAACAACGCCAAAAGTGGAGCCACGAACTAAAAAAACAAGAACAACTCAAAAGAAATGCAGTAATAGCCGCTCAGGAAGCACAACAAAAAAAGATCGCCCAAGAGCTTCATGATGGTGTGGGGCAATTGCTGGTAGCGCTTAAACTGAACCTAGAGGCCATTGCAAAGAATATTGGACACCATAGTCCATCCTCTTGGGAAAATGCCCTTCAACTGTTAGACAAAGTGACCAACGATGTACGGGCTGTATCGCATTTGGCAATGCCTAATCTCATCAAAAGCGATGGACTGGTGATGGCATTGGAACACCTCATGGAGAAAACCTTTGGCTATGATACCATTACTTATACTTTTGAACATTATAACTTACAGGAAAAATATCCCGAAACACTTGAAATAAATGTGTATAGAGTTATTCAAGAGTTGATAAGCAACGTAATAAAACATGCCAATGCTACCCAAGTGAATTTGCAAATCTATCAAGTAGAACAAACCTTATATGTGCGATTTGAAGATGATGGCCAAGGATTCGATACGCAAAAGATGACTTCTGCTGGAGTAGGATTGCTGAGTATCGGGAGTAGGGTGGATTTTTTATCAGGAAATATACATTTCGGAAAAGAAGAAAATGGAGGAATGGTCGTAAAGGTTTCATTGCCATTGCAGCAACTAGAACATTTGAACTTGCAACGAAAAAAACTAGTAGCCTAGACTACTGCCTCCAAAACATCATCTAACCAAATAACCATTATGAAAACCTGGCAACTTTTTTTCAAATCACCCTGCCTCGTTTGCCTAAGCTGGGTCATCGTTTTTGGCAGCATTGCCCAACAAGTAAAATCTCAAGAGTTAGCCGATAGCCTGGAGTTGGCCTTGCGGAAAAGAGGGACTCCATCGGTAATGCAAGTAGAAATATTGAGTGAATTGGTTGAAATATACGCTTATCGCGATATTCAGATGGCGGAAAAATATGTGCAAAGAATACTAACCGCGAGCCAAGCGCATCCAAACACTACAAGTAGCCTCATTACTTATCATTCGCAAGGCTTTATTGAGTATCGCAAGGGGCGTTATGACAAAGCATTGGACTGGTACCAAAAAGCTCTTCAATTGATTCACAATCATCAACCAAATAACAAACAAGCAGATGCAAGTCGAGCCATTGCCCATACTTATCGGAAGCTAGGCATGGTGTATTCCCGCAAGGGTGACTATGCCAAAGCTTTAGAATATTACCAGCAAGCCTTGGGAGGATATGCGGTAGTGGGAGACCAACGTAACCAAGCGGCTATTTTTAACGCCATTGGCAATGTGTACAACAAACAAACCGCGTATGAATCGGCTATGGAGTATTACCAAAAATCGCTCAGTTTGCACCAAAAACTCGATAGCTTGACTAGTTACCCTGATCCTGGAACCCAGACCTCTTTATTGGCTGGTATAGGGCGTATTTATCGGGTTAAAGGGGACTATTATAAAGCGCTGGAGTGCTTTGGAACTTGCTTAAAGATTACTTATCAAACCCAGGATAAAACAGCTCGGGCAACGAGTCTTTTTCATATTGGTGAGGTATATGCACTATTGAAAGACTACCCAAAAGCCTTGAATTATTACGAAAAATCGCTACAGCTTAGACTGGTGCAAAAAGACAAAAGCGAAGCGGCAGCTTCTTACAATAATATTGGTAAGATTTATAACCAACTTGGTCAATATCAAAAGGCACTTGAGTTTTATAAAAAAGCCTGGTTATTGGTCAACCAAGTACACAATAAGAGCCATTTGGCCAATAACCTTTATGGAACAGCCGCTACTTTTTACAATGTCGGAAATATCAAAGAAGCGCTGATACATTATCGAGAGGCATTGGCATTGAGCGAGAAACTGGGCGAAAAACTATTGAAAGCGCAAACCAAAGTGGGGATTGGTCAAGTGTTGTTGGCCAATAAAAAATACCAGGCAGCCATTACCAAAGCGCAAGAGGGGTATAAGCTGGCCAGAACTCATCAATTAAAGGTGGTGGCCAAAGATGCCGCTGGAATGCTGGCCAATGCTTATGCTCAAACCAAAAATTATGAACAGGCCTATCGTTTTCAAGTCATTTTTAAGAATATCAATGACAGCCTTATCAATGCCGAAAATATTAAAAATGCAGCGGCATTGGAACACAAAAGAAAATACGAGATAGAAAAGCAGCGGCAATTGTTACAACAGCAGAAAAGAGAGGCTTTGATGGCGGCTGAACTTAGTCAGCAAAAACGGCAACGAGTATTATCAATTTTTGGCATCAGCGTGACTTTTGTGCTAATACTACTGTTGTTGTTGTTTGCCTACTATCGTTATCGTATTCGCCAACGACACAAGTGGGAGGCCGAACTCAAAAAGCAAAATAACCTAAAAAGAGATGCCGTATTTAAGGCTCAGGAAACAATGCAAAAGAAGATTGCCCAAGACTTACACGATGGCGTGGGGCAATTGCTGGTGGCTTTGAAACTAAACCTAGAGGCTACTGCTACTCCATTAGAAAAGAACCGAAAGGTATGGAAAAACGCCTTCCAACTATTGGATAAGATTACCCAGGATGTACGCTCTATATCGCATTTGGCCTTGCCTAACCTCATCAAAAGCGATGGATTGACGCTGGCTTTGGAGCACTTGCTGGATAAAACCTTCGGCAGTAATCAAATCAACCATTATTTTGAATGTTATAACCTACAAAAAAGATATCCAGAGTCGGTAGAGATCAACACCTACCGAATTGTACAAGAACTGATCAGCAATGTAATCAAGCATTCGAAAGCCACCGAAGTAGAGTTGCAATTGTATGAAATAGAAGGTTGTTTGTATGTTCATTTTGAAGACAACGGGCAAGGCTTTGATCTGGATCAGGTAAAAAATGCAGGAATTGGTTTGCTCAATATGCGCAGTCGGGTGGACTTCCTTTCGGGCAGTATTTCTTTTGAAAGAGGAGAAAATGGAGGGACCTGTGTAAAAGTTACTTTACCTGTCAATAAAAAAGCGGATCAATTGCCCAATGAAATACTCACTAAAGATGCCTTGGTAGCCTAAGGCATTGAAAATATCTTTATAGAAAAGAGTGGAATTTAGACATATAAATTTATTACCCGATGGAAAACATTAACCTTGTGATTGTAGACGACCACGAATTGGTCCTAGATGGTTTTACATCTTTGTTATCCAATATCAGCGATATGCAAGTGGTGGCCAAGGCTTCTAATGGCCAGGAATTAATGAGCTTTTTAAACAATCACCCTCAAAATGAGCCTGGTAAAAAAATACACTTAGTGCTTATGGATGTAGATATGCCCGTGATGAATGGTATACAAGCTACTAAAGTTGTCAAGGCCAAGTACCCAGAGATTAAGGTGCTTATATTGACCATGCATCAGGAAGAGACGCTTTATAATAAGCTGATTGCGGCCCAGGCAAATGGTTGTATCCAAAAAAACGCCAATAGTAACGAGCTTATTCGAGCCATTAGACAAGTGATGACAGGCAAGAGTTATTTTAATAACAAAACCAAACGAGCGCAAAAGAAGAAATCTCAAATATCGGATGATGAGGTGTACCTTACGAGCCGGGAAAAGGAAGTGCTAAAATTGGTGGCTACGGGTAAATCGGCTAAAGAAATTGCCAGTATTCTCAATATTAGCTACCGCACTGTAGATACGCATCGGACCAACTTGAAGGAAAAACTTAAGGTGAAAAACACCGCAGGAATGATCAGAAGCGCGTTTCAGATGGGATTGCTTTGAGTGAAGTTTATTCTGAAGGACCAGAAAAAGAAAAAGCAAGCTCCTAGCTATGCAAATAATAGAAGAAGCTTGCTTTGACTTAATATATAATTTTAAAGACGTTATACTACCACTTCATCGGCGCGTTGTACAATACCCACTGTTACCAAAAAGTAAGTGCGTCCCTTTTTAATTAATAAGAATTTCCCTTTCAATAATTGAAAATTTGGCTTTGCTTCCGATTGATCCTTGGTCACCGTTTTTTGATTGATTTTAACCCCATTGTTTTTAATCAATCGGCGAACTTCCCCTTTAGAAACAGGTTTTTCGGGGTCTTCAGTCATTGCGGCGGCAATTAAATCAATGGTATTGCCAAAAGCAGCAAACTCGCCCTGCGTAAAGTTCTTTTTAGGTAAACCTTCAAATACATCCAGCAGAGTAGCCTCATCAGTGCTCTCAAAATCTTCGAGCGTAGATTTGCCAAACAACAAGCCAGAAGCCTTTTGTGCTCGGTCAAGCTCTTCTTGCGAATGCACCATGCGCGTTACTTCTTCGGCCAAAATCTTTTTCAACATGCGAGGATCATTGGCGTAATCAGCCTCGTTCTTTTCAATCGTTTCCTGATCCAGCAAAGTAAATACCCGCATCAAGCGGCTTACTTGCGCATCGTCTACATTTAACCAGAACTGGTAAAACTTGTAAGGCGAAGTACGTTTAGGGTCAAGCCATACATTGCCACCTTCCGATTTACCAAACTTGCTTCCATCCGATTTGGTAATCAATGGACAAGTCACGGCAAAGGCATCTCCACCGCCCATACGGCGAATGAGTTCGGTACCAGTGGTAATGTTGCCCCATTGGTCGGAGCCAC
>DMXI01000591.1 GCA_003483885.1 Microscillaceae bacterium | reverse complement strand
TGATGCAACAGGCGTTTTTTTTATACCTATTGGTAAAATGCCCCTTTTTAGAAGTGAAAAGCACTTAACAGTCGCTGGCCCAATGCTGTTTCCATAAGGATTTGAACGAACAGCGTTTATTTACGTATACAATATACTCCTATCTTATTCAAAGTTACTTTTCTTAGTTGTGGATTCTCATTCGATACCTGCCCTGTCCTTCCAAGTCCTAATTAACTACGCTGAGCTCGTCACAGCAAAGCTGTAGACTCGGTTTTTTGTTCAAAATTGAAAATCCGCGGTTTATCGGCTCACAGTCCTGATTTTTATCGGGGGATACATCAATGGAGATGACCACTCAAGTAGGCGTATTGTCACCCAGAGCACCGCGAAGGGTCTGCGTGTTGGACTCGTTTTTATTCAGATACTTCGCTGCACTCTGTATGACAAGCAAGATTCCTACAACTAAATATAATGTGGTCATCTTGAAGCCAAGAAGTTTATCATCAGAAAATCAGCCGGAAAATTTCTCGTTTTTTTTATCTATTTAAAGCTTCCATTCCCCCAAGCTTCAAACGGGCCAAGAACCCTGATTTTTATCTACCCTTTAGCCTTTACATCATCAAAGGATTCAATCATAAACAGGAAATAACTATACCAAAAAGAAGGGAAATGTCTGTGGGAAATATCTACTTCAGGTTATAATTTGAGCAAAAAAAGGCGATTTGAGCGTCTTGAGGGGCCTTTAGAAAAAAAATAACTAAAATTATAGGGGGAGGCGGGTACTTTGTGACTCTAATGTCATGAAATACCTAGAGTTAAACTTTAGTTAATTCAACGTTGAAAAATAACAACCGTACCTGTTTGTGCGGCAATAATATTGGGCAGAATATTATTCCATCAATAACCATGACAACTACAAAACACAAACAAACTGGTTTTAGTTCTTCGACACATTTTATTTATTATGGTAGAACAAAAATTAGTTCGCAATGAAACAAAACTACATTCATTTCTTTGATATAGGCAAGCCTATCCTATTTCATCACTTACCAAGGCATTTCTACAGTAAAAAACTTTCTTGTTGTTCGTGTTGATGACGTCATAAACCGTCTGTTTAGATTGGTTTCATGATCATTTTGATCATGGCATTATCTCATGAAGTGCTCGAAAAAATCTTATTACACTTTATTACTTAATTCCCTAGAAAGACTCATCCAGGTCAGCTAGTTGTGCAAATATTAATGCGTTGAAAAATAGAGCATTACTCTTAACTATGCCTCATTTATAGTCCTAATGGGCAGAAAAGGACTATGGTGATTTGATAGTAGAATAATGCTCGCCTCAACACATTAAGTGTATTATGGTAAAACAAATTAAGTAATTTATTCATGAAAAGGGAACTTTTACTCACCTTTCTTTTATTGGTGGGACTGACGACCTATGTCTTTTCGCAAACGACCACAGTGTCTGGTACAGTGAAAGACAAAGACGGTAATGGATTACCTGGAGTGACCGTTTTAGTTAAAGGAACATCTCAGGGAACCTCTACCAAAACCGATGGTACTTACAGTCTCGCCAATGTACCCGCTAATGCTACCTTGGTTTATTCGTTCGTAGGAATGAAAACCCAGGAAGTACCTGTAAACGCTCAAACCATCATCGACATCACAATGTTAGATGGGGCAGCTCTTGAGCAAGTTGTTGTAACCGCTTTTGGTATCAAAAAAGAGAAAAAAGCATTGAGTTACGCAGTTCAAGAGGTAAAATCAGATGCAATTACTGCGGTAAACAACCCCAACTTATCTACTGCTTTACAAGGTAAAGTGGCAGGTGTTCAGCTTCGCCAGTCTAGTGGAATGCCAGGAGCATCCTCATTGATTACCATTCGCGGAAGTTCTTCATTAACAGGCTCAAACCAACCACTATTTGTAGTAGATGGGGTGCCTATTTCCAGCGGTTCTGATTTTGCTGGAGGTATAAGCGGAGGCGTAAGTGGAACTGATGCCTCTAGTCGTTCGTTGGATATTGATCCCAACGACATTGAATCTATTAGTGTACTAAAAGGAGGGGCAGCTTCTGCACTGTATGGATTGCGAGCGTCTAATGGGGTGGTATTGATTACTACCAAAAGTGGTAAAAATGCCACCAAGGGTAGAACCAATATTTCGCTGAATATGGGCTATACTTGGGATCAGGTAACACGCCTTCCTAAACCACAAACCGTGTATGCCCAAGGAAGTAACGGGATATTTAACCAAGGTACTTCTTTGTCTTGGGGGCCACGAATTTCTGATTTGGGAAACACAAGTGTAAACCCCAATGCTACGGGTAATGGTACTACTTATACCAACAATGTGGGCGAAGAAGTAACTGGACAAGTATATGATAATATCAATCCATTGTTCCAGACTGGGGGCACCTACAATGTAGGATTGACAGCCTCTGGTGCAACTAACTACGGTAACTATGCTGTGGGATTTGGCTACACGACTCAAGACGGAATCATTCCTACTACTGGGATGCGTCGCTTAAACGCGAAAATAGCTGGTGGGTACCAATTAACTCCCAAATTGAAAGTAAGTGGTTCGGTAAACTATTCCGACCTATTGATTGATAAAATCGCAGGTGGTAGCAATATATCTAACCCATTATTTACTACTTACTGGGCACCTAGTTCTTATGACTTATGGGGAACTCCTTTTGCCAGTGCGGGCAATCCGTATAGCCAGATTCACTATCGTGGAGCGATGGATAATCCTCGCTGGTCATTGGCCAACAATGAGTTTAACGAGACCAACCGTCGTACTTTTGGTAATATCCAGTTGAATTACAAACCATTTAGTTGGATGACTGTAAACTACCGTTTGGGGAATGATTTCTATGTAACAGGTGGTAAAGAAGTGTACGAGCTAGGTTCTGGTTTTACGGGTGGACGTACGGCTACTCCTTCTGGTGGCCAAATCCAGGATTATACTTTTACTCGTAACCAAATAAACTCTAACCTAAGTCTTACCTTGAATAAAAACTTTGGTGATGACTTTAGTGCTTCGCTATTGTTAGGAAACGAAATGTATGACATTCGTACTCAACTTTTGAATGTTGTTGGGACGGGTATTACTATTGGAGGGTTCCGCAATATGTCTAACACCAGCAACCAAGTCACCACTGAAACTCGTTCTGCTCAGCGAGTAGTTGGTTTCTTTGCTAACTTAGAGTTTTCCTGGCGAAACACCCTATTCTTAACGGCTTCTGGTCGTCAAGATTATGTATCGTTTCTGGCCAGAGGCAATCGTGCTTTCTTTTACCCATCAGTAGGTTTAAGCTGGGCATTTACTGAAACCTTTCAGATTCCACAAAACATCTTGACATTTGGTAAAATCCGGGTCAACTATTCACAAGTGGGTCAAGGAGCTGCTCCGTTTTCTACTACTAATATTTTTGTGCAGGGAGCCCCTAGCAGTGGATTCCTAAACGACGGGATTAGGTACCCTTTCAATGGACAAGTTGGGTTTACTCAAAGCAATATTATCCGAAGTGCTGACTTGAAGCCCCAAAATACAGTGTCTTATGAATTAGGAGCCGAGCTGGCCTTTTTGAACAACCGTATTTCAGTAGATTATAGCTTCTACATCAACAATACAAGCGATCAAATATTTAGCGTACCGGTGCCTTCTACTACTGGATTTACCAGTGAAACCCGTAACGCCGGGGAGGTAGAAACCAAAGGTCACGAACTGGCGATTAACGCACATATTATTAAGTCGGCCAAATCTGATGGTTTTAACTGGAATTTTGGTATGAACTTCACCTCATTTGCCAACCGGGTACTTCGCCTGGAAGACGGGGTAGCTAATATTTTCCTGGCAGGCTTTACAACACCTAGCTCTCGTGCTTTTGCTGGTAATACTTATCCTGCTCTGTTTGGGGTAGGCTATCAGCGTGATGCACAAGGTCGCATTGTGGTAGATGGTAGAGGCGATGCTGCTACTAACCCAACTTATGGTATGCCTTTGCAAGACCCTAACCCTAAGGTAATTGGAAAAGTACAGCCTGACTTTACCATTGGCTTTACCAATAGTTTTTCTTTCAAAGGATTCACTTTGATGGCTCAGGTAGATTGGAGAAAAGGCGGACAGGCTTACTCTGGAAACACTCGTTTGGCTCGTCTATATGGACAAACCGAGGAAACCACAGATCGTGAATCAGTAAATTATGTGGTTCCTGATGCGGTGGTATGGAACGGTGAAGTAGATGCCAACAGCAACCCAGTATACACCAATTTGCCTGCTAACAACATCCAAATTGCCCGTAACCAAAGCTACTGGTTTGGGGTATTACGTAGCATCGACGAAGCCCACGTCTTTGATGCTGGTTTTGTAAGATTGAGAGAAGTATCGCTTACTTACCAATTCCCCAAAAAGTGGTTGAAACCGCTTAAGCTTCACAGTCTTTCGCTTTCGGCGATTGGTCGTAACCTACTCTTATTTACTGATTATCCAGGATTTGACCCAGAAACTAACCTGGGTGGTGCTGTGAATGGTCAGGGACTAGAGTATGTATCATTGCCTCAGACTAAAAGCTATGGTATTAGCTTAAAAACCACTTTCTAATTTTTTAACTGCAAAAGGAAGCACTTTCTGTATAGGATACTTTGTCAAAAGCGATTCAGGCGTGAAAACTTGCTTCCTTTTGCTAATCATTGTATACAAATGAAAAAAGCATATATATATATATTCGTTTTACTATTTGCTTGTACATCTGCGTGTACTGATGATGTACTGGATCGAATAGACACCAACCCGAATAACCCTACTGCGGTGCCGGATAATATGCTCTTGACGAGTATTATCACGACCACTACTTTTTCGGTTTCGGGTACTGATTTGGCCTGGTACAGCTCTGTTTTTGTAGAGCATACGACGGGGGTGCACGGGCAACTGGAACAAGGCGACAAACGCACTGGAATCAATGCCACCATTGGCAATAATGTATGGAATACACTATACGCTGGAGTATTGGCAGATATCGAGGTATTGATTAAGCAAGCCGATGAAAAAGGTAATTTTCATTATTCAGGTATTGCCAAGGTAATGAAGGCGTATAACTTAGGCATTGCTACAGATTTATGGGGAAGAATTCCTTACAGTCAAGCGTTGAAAGGTTCTGACAATCGCGCTCCTCAATACGATAATCAACAGGAGGTATATACGGCTTTGCAAGCGATTTTGGATGAAGCTATTGCTGATTTGGCCAAGACCTCTACTGCGATGCCTACTGGGGATGATATGATTTATGGAGGAGATGCAGCCATGTGGACGAAAACTGCCTGGGCGTTGAAGGCACGTTTTTATAACCGCCTCAGCAAAGTAGATCCTGCAGGCTCGGCCAACAGTGCGTTGCAAGCAGTGATGAATGCTTACGCCAATGCCAGTGAGAGCTGTATTTTCAATAGCTTTACTACCGCCTCTACTGGGGAACACCCCTGGTATCAGGAGCTGAATGACCGAAGCCACCACGCAGTAAGTCAGACGTTTGGTAACTTACTGAATGGGTTGAGCGACCCTCGTTTGGCCTTGTTTGTAGCCGATATTCCAGCGGGTGGTAAAGCATATGCGCCTAATGGTTCGGCTCAAAACGACCAATCGGCCCTGTTGTATTCCAGAGCTTCTAGCGGCATTTTAAGCGCCACTTCTCCTTTGCAATTGGTTACTTTTGACGAGATGAAATTCATCGAGGCAGAAGCCCAACTTAGGTTAGGCAATCAAGCAGCAGCCAATACGGCCTACCAAGAGGCGGTTACTGCTACGATGACTCGCCAGGGAGTAGCAGCAGCCGATATTACTACTTATTTGGCGCAAGCGGTGGTATCTCCAACAAATGTTACCCAAAATGAGATTATGACGCAAAAATACATTTCGT
Source organism: Microscillaceae bacterium (assembly GCA_003483885.1). Lineage (GTDB taxonomy): Bacteria > Bacteroidota > Bacteroidia > Cytophagales > Microscillaceae > Microscilla. The sequence continues at coordinate 13,663 of DMXI01000591.1, read as the reverse complement.
TCTGGTTGTTCCAGCCCATTGAGGCTTACAACGATTATCGTCGTACGGGCATCCCTACTTTGACGAATAGCGTTGGGCCTGCTCCTCGCCGATTCCCTTACCCTACCAGTGAGTTGAGTAACAATGCGGCCAATGTGCCTACCACTACGGTAAATGCCGGGGTATGGTGGGACGACCAAACCGAAGATTAAGCTTGTGAACTAGTAACCTAGTAATACTATAAGAAAACCTGGTGACTTTGTGATCAGGTTTTTTTATTGTTTGGGGTTTGAGTAAGTTTTAAAAATGCAAAAATTGTATATTTCAGACCTGAAAACAAAAACTCCCATGCACCACTTCTCCACCATAGAACAAGCCTTTGAATATTTTTTAGAGAATATTTATCCTAACCTGTCTCCAGCAGAAAAAAACAAGGTAAAGAATACTAAGTATGAGTACTACAAAGAGGGAGTGAAAGTATCGCATAAGCGGATGATGCGAGTCATGAACGAATACGCTGATTTTGAAATATCATATAATATTCAACCTAAATCCAGCAAATAAATGGTATGCTATTTTTTGTATATATGACCAAGTTTACTATATTTGAATGTCTTTTCAGGTGAAAAGATGGCCCAGGAGGTTGTAAACTTGGCGGTTTACCTCGAGGGCCTTGTTAAAACTAAATTTAACTGACATGCAAGTTAGCACAATAAACCTTAGCACCCAAAGCAAGGCAGCTACTACTATCGATGTAGATTTGCTCGAGCAAGCTTTTCAGGCGCGTCTGGAGGCTTTTGCCCTCAATGCCCACCAACCATTAGATCATTACCAAGAACAAGATTTACCACGCACGGCCGAATGCCTCGAGATGGCGTTGCTGGAGTTGCGTTTTTTGCTCAATGAAATTAAGTTATTGGGACTGCTCAAGGCGCTGTAATTTCTGTATGCTGGCTCGGGTCGTTCTTACTTGTGTCTACTATGATGGGCAAAAGCGAGGAGGCTTGCGCCAGCATAAGCATCGTTATTTTTGTTTTTCGCCGAATAGTTTGCTTGCTGCGCAAAACCAGTCAGGAGACTGGTCATCCATGATCCGTTTAAAGTTGCCGCTTCGCTCAAACTTCAAACAACAGTGGTCGGTATTTTTTTCACCAAAGTACCTCTTACAGTTGGCTATCTCGGCTGATCTTTCCTGACGTCAAGATGACAATTCTACGTTAATACACGTTAGTTGCCGCCTTTTATGCTAAAAAAGCCCAGAACATACACTCCAGGCTTTTAAATCATCTATGTCTTGTTAACTCAAGCTTCGATAGCTGCACTCGTAATCTTATCTAACGCCCCTACTACTTTAGACAAAATCTCGTCAGTTTCGGAAAGGCCATGGCGACCTTTGAGGTATAGCGGATCGTTGTAAGATACTTTCACCGTGCCGTCTGCTTCTTCGTATACCAGTACTTTTTGAGGTAAATCCAACCCAATGGTTTGGGCATTTTGCATCAAAGGGGTGCCTAGTTTAGGGTTACCAAATACAATGATTCGGGTGGGTCTTAGGTCTAAGCCATTTTTAGCCGCATTTGCCTGATGATCCAGCTCAAGCATAATATTTAAGTTAGGGTTGTTATCAATTATGTTTTTGAGCTTTTGATAGGTCGCTTCAAAGTTTTGTTGACTTGTTTTGGTAATTATTCCAGTAGATTCCATATAAGGTTCACAGTTTAGAGGTTATAAACTTGGAAGCCTTCTTGACTTCCAGATTTACAACTAGCCCTCTGCCTTAAAAATTCCTTTTTAGTTGTTTATTCACATAACTTTAACTGACTTAAGGTTGGCAACTGTCCACCTCAGATTTCATTCATCCTGTATAGCCATTGATATAACACAAATGAGACTAACCTTCCTCTTATTGGTTACTCCTACTCAAACTTTGTTTAATGAAATTCACTTTAGGAATAATTGAAGGCATCTTGTTCATTTTGTTTATTGAATTGATAAAATATCATCATGATATGTTCATTATTTATAGGTGCTATAGCTATCTAAAAAGTAGTTATTGAGTAATACAATAGTAAATACTTCATATTACAATTATACAATTCTATTTACAGGTTACCCTAAAATAAACAGCGTGTTTATATTAAGAGCAACAAAGTTTATGTATTTGATATAAATCAAAATTAGCTAATTTCACAAAAAAAAATTTTACCTTGTTTATCAAAAATTGCTTTTAACACACAAGAATATCAGTATTAAAAAAATACTATTTTTATTTTGTTTTTACCATCATTTTTCCTCAACATTACCCCCAGTTTATTACTCTATCCGGCTATTTAAAAGCATCCTCCATCGCTTCAACTTGTATGCTCACACACTGATCACACATTTCCAGATAACTGGTCTTTTGAGCTTTGCAGGAGCTTATACAGAAAATAGCACCATAGAGAACCAGTTTATACTAATTAACACCACAAAACAGAAAAATCATGAAGATCATCAACCGATTTCTCACCATCCTAACGTTGACGCTTTTGTTAGCCTCCTGTAAAAGCGAGGAAGTGACTCCTGACAACCGTGCTACTCCCGAAATCAATCAAAAAAGCGTCATTATAAGTAATGATACTTTTTTTAGGGCCACGGGGGGTACTACCAATATCTTGTTTAAAGGAGGTACCAATGTTGTATTTGACGGCCAGGGCAAGGTCATTACTGGCACTATCAAAAATGATAACTTTTTTAGAGCTACTGGAGGTACTACTAACATCCGCTTCCGGGGAGGTACTGAAGTTACATTTCAGGTAGGTGACCAGGGAAAAGTGCTGATAGGTACACTTGATGCGGACACTTTTCTTAGGGCCACAGGGGGCACTACCAATATTCGTTTCCGGGAGGGTACTGTAGTAGAGTTTCAGCCAAACGATGGTGGGAAGGTACTCAAAGGTACACTTGATGCGGACACCTTTTTTAGAGCCACTGGAGGCACTACCAATATTCGCTTCCGGGAGGGTACTGTAGTAGAGTTTCAGCCAAACGATGGCGGGAAGGTACTTAAAGGTATCCTTGATGCCGACACCTTTTTTAGAGCTACTGGAGGTACTACTAATATTCGTTTCCGAGCGGGTACTTTGATTGAGTTTCAGCCAAACGACGGAGGAAAAGTTTTTAGAGGATTCCTTGATGCAGATACCTTTTTTAGAGCCACTGGAGGTACTACTAATATTCGTTTCCGAGAAGGTACTCAAGCTACTTTTGGTGTAGGTTTTCAGGGGAAAATTAGAAAGGGAACCCTAGATAGCAATACCTTTCTTAGACCTTCAGGGAGCAATACCAATATTTTATTTAACGCAGGCACGGTAGTCACTTTCGACAACTTTGGTAAAGTACTATAAACCTGTCAAAAATCCATTTCCAAAAAAAGCATTCTCGATCAACACCGAGAATGCTTTGCTTATTTTTTGTGCACACTTCAACATCAATTTTACACCATCAAAGTGGCGTTTGAAGATACCATTTCAGGGGAGTACGCAAAAACTCACTGATGACTTGGTCTTTAGTTTGACCTTTATCTTCGGCTGCTTCGAGGGTAGAGCAAGGTAGCGTGGCTCCACTCCATTCATCATGAATGCACCACACACCTTTGGTCAAATCAGGTACTTCGCCATAATCAATGATTCCTTGTTTGGGATAACCCGCCATATAAAAATAAGGCTCAGTACACATTTGGTCCTGCATGGCCCAACCAAAACCTACCCCCATCTGGTCGGTAGGGTATACAAAAATCCCAGTATCGAAATGATGAGGCCAGATTCTAATATCTCCTAAGATTTGCCAATACCCCAATACCCAGGTACAGGCATCGTTAGCCAGTTTGCGATAATGCATCCAATGTTGTAGTGCTTCTTGCTCTATAGTCTGTATGGCTTCTTGAGCAAATGGATACGTTGGCATGTCATAATTCAAAGGAGCTTTGAACCCTTCGGTATTCAGTCCCAGCGTTTGGGCATGTGCTGCCAGGGCCTCTTCCAATTCGGCCATTGTTTTACCTACCGACGTGCAAGAGGCCATCACCTGAAAATCATCATTAACCCATTCAAATTCTAAGGTATGTAGTTTCAAGGTGAGCAAAACCCTTTCTTTGTCCAGAGGTATCCAGCGCCCACTAAGGCGTTCACCCAAGGCATCAAAGTACAAATTCATGTGGCTGTCATCGTCTTGTGGGGGTGCAAAAGAGCGCCCAGCTTTGGCAATCGGCTGGCAAAGCCAATGTAGCCGTCGATCGGTTTGGTTATATACCTGCATATTGTATTCCGGTAAGTTGATGCATTTGATAATCCATCGTAGATAAATCGTTGAAATTGAACTTGTTTACATGATCGTGTCCGCAAGCTCGGGCTACTACTTTGATCAGCTCGTTGGTAGCATCAAAGTAATTGTGGAGTTGTTTGGCCGAAGATTGGATTATCAAACGGCTACGAAGGGTTTCTTTTTGGGTGGCAATGCCTACTGGGCAATTGTTGGTATTGCAAGCCCGCATACCCAAACACCCAATGGCTTGTAAGGCCGAATTGGACACCGCAACGGCATCGGCTCCCAGCATCATTGCTTTGGCAAAATCCTCAGCTACCCTAAGCCCTCCAGTAATGATCAGACTCATGTCTTTGGCGCCTACCTTATCCAAATGACGACGTGCTCGCGCCAAGGCAGGAATGGTAGGTACATTGATGTTGTTACGCAAAATGGTGGGCGCCGATCCGGTTCCTCCTCCCCTACCATCCAAAATAATGTAATCTACCCCTACTTTGAGGGCAAAGTCTATGTCGGCTTCTATATGACTGGCCGCTATTTTGAAACCAACTGGAATTCCCCCGGTTTTTTCGCGTACTTCGTTGGCAAATCGCTTAAAATCCTCGGCAGTAAATAAATCAGGGAAAGCCGCGGGCGAAATTGCAGTCTCTCCTTCTTGTAGCCCTCTTACCTCAGCAATTTCTTTAGTCACTTTATCTCCTGGCAAGTGCCCACCTGTACCAGTTTTGGCTCCTTGCCCAGCCTTAAAGTGAAATGCTTGAGATTTTTGGACCTTGTCCCACGAGAAGCCAAACTTGCCCGAAGCCAATTCATACAAATACTTGGAGTTGTTGGCTTGCTCTTGAGGCAACATACCTCCTTCGCCACTACAAATCCCGGTACCTGCCATTTCAGCTCCCTTAGATAAAGCTATTTTGGCTTCCCGCGAAAGCGCTCCAAAACTCATGTCTGACACAAATAAGGGAATATCTAATACCAAGGGCTTTTTGGCCTTGGGGCCAATGATTACCTGCGTACTCACAGCCTCTTCGTCTAACAAAGGACGAGACGACAGCTGGGCAGGCAAAAACTGAATACTTTCCCATTTAGGCAAAGTATTGCGATCTACCCCCATGGCTTCCGAAGGCCCATGGTGCCCATAGTTTTTCAAGCCGTTTTTGGCCAGTTCTTTTATATAATTGGTATAAGGCTCGGTAGACTCAGGGTGGGTATCGGCATAAGCCCCCAGGTATTCCTCGCGGTCAAAAGGCTGAGGGTGTTCGGTTAAATAATCATTGATTTCGGCTTCGTCTATGAATAGTTTGCCATTTTCTATCATAGAGGTAAACTTGTATAAAACTTCGCTGTTGTTGTATTCGCTTACTCCAGTATCATAGCGGTAGTCCCAGTTGTGAACCCCACAAATGAGGTTGTCTCCATCGATGTGTCCATCGGCCAGCAAAGCTCCGCGATGTAGACAACGGCCGTATAGTACCGAAGCATTGTCATCGTATCGTATTACTACTAAATCTAAACCATTTACAATGGCATGGGTGGGTGTCCTATCCTGAAGTTCATCAAGAGAGAATAGTTCTAATTTGGCTTGCATAATTTTATTGTTTGAAAATAGTTTTTGATTCTGTACCTCTACCCAAACTACCATTTACTCTTACAAGTTCAAAATCAATGATCAAGTTTAGAAACACTTTACCAAACTTTCTATTGCACTAAATAGATATCACCAATAAAACTATCTAGTATCTCAAAAAGATATCAAAGAATTAGCATGAAGTTTTGGGTACTCCTCGAGGATTGGTAGCATTGTACAGTGCTTAAGATATCTCTTTGCACAGTTAAAAGTCGAGGTGACTTCTTATGATTACTACTTTGATACAAAGGTAAAGCGGCGGTTATTTTTTTAAATTAAGATAGTTTAAGAAATCATCTTAAGGTAGTTTAAGAAGGCAAACCAAATAACACAGAAGATAATGATGACTCGGGGCATTCTCTACTCATTATTGGCGATTTGCTTTCTAATACTACTCAAAAACTCGGGCGTAATCCCAAGATAAGAAGCAATCAAGTATTGGGGAATTCGCTCCACAAATTTGGGGTGTTCATTTCTAAAGTGGATGTATTTCTCTTTGGCAGTTAAACTTTGATATTGGGTAATTCTTTTTTGGGAAGCAACATATGCTTTTTGAATAATTATTCTAAACAAACGCTCCATTTTAGGAATAAGCACATACAATGCTTCCATATCTTCATATAAAATTTGAGCAAATTGGCAGTTTTCAATGCATTGAACGTAATAATGCGCTGGTTCCTGGCTCAAATAACTCCCAAGGTCTCCTGTCCACCAATTTTCAATGGCAAAATCCCTAATATGTTGCTGTCCGTTGTCATCCAGGTGAAATGCTTTCACACATCCTTTAAGTATAAAATTGCTATATTTACTTACATCCCCCGCTTGCACCAAAAACTGATTTTTAAGGTATTGGCGAAACTTCACTTTTGTTAGTAAAACCTCTTCTTCTTTGGAGGTTAATTGTATGTGAGAAGCAATATACTTGAGTAATGCGTCTTTGTTCATGGTGAGAGTCATGCTGATAAAACCAGCTCAAATATAACAAAGAGTCCCTATTTTATCCTTAATAGCAGGCACTCTTTGGTTATTCAAAACTTGCACAACTCGAGTTATCTAATATTGAACATCACTCCAAAAGTGATAAATTCATCAGGCAATTCGCCGAATACTCTTGAATACTCGATCGCAATCGTAAAGCGGTTAAAATTGCGGTGTACTCCCGCCCCTACCACTAATCCAAAAGCCGTTTTGTTTTTATCTGGTGTTTTTTCCTGGGTATAGTTCCCCCCTATCAAGGGAAATAAACCCACCCAAGGCGTTTCGAAAATATGTAGTACCACCAAGTTATAATCAAAGATTTCTTCGTCTTCTTTTTGAAAGTAAGAAAACTCTGGTCCCAGAGAAAACTTCTCCCCCAGGTTATAATACACTTTAGCATTGATCCCTGTCACATTAAACACGGAGGTATACTCTGCCCCTAAGCCAATAGATACCGATTGATGATCAAAAAAACAGTGATGCTTATATTCATTCTTATCTGACTTCTTCGGTTTTTCAGGCTCTTCAGGGTTTTGTGCCCATAATGCGGCAGGTAAAACGATCAAGAGCAATAATGGGTAGAGCAATTTAAGTTGGCTAAGAGCAAATGATGGGTGAAATAAATTTTGAAGCTTCCGAGTTTTTTTTATCAAATGGATTGTCATAGTTCAGTAATCAATTGGGTAAGATAGATTTCCTGTAATTTTTGATTGTTTGTTAGCTACAATACCAAATTCACTATACAAAAGTTCCAGCAATGCATAGAAGAAGGCTTGCTTTGTGGTCGCACTGCTTCAAAAATGTTGTGCCATAAATATTTGAACCAAAATCACCATTTTTTGAACGGTTAGCCCCATAATATGGGCTTGTTTTTGAATATTTTTGGATAATGATTTTACAGCATCAACATTTCAGCATACAGGGTAAAATGATTTTGGAGAAGTTTGTATATCAGCCACCCTTAAAAAAAGATACTTCTATGTACAATGAGGCTTGCTTGATGTACAACATCACTGGTCAAGTAGATTTGTATAGCCCTGCCCAAAAAGAAACGCTCCATGACAATGAATGTATTTTGATGAAGTGTGGGCAATATTTTACTTCGGCATCCAAGGCTACCCCTAATACTCCCTCAGAGGTAGTAGCCATACATTTCTTTCCCGATGTGCTCAAGTGGGCATTTGCTGACCAATTGCCTGGTTATCTTTCGGTAAACAATACCTGCCTTTCTACCCAAAAAGCCATTAGCAGGGTAACGGCCGATGAGGTACTCAAAAATTACATCCACAACCTACTTTTTTTCTTTGATCACCCTTCGTTGGTCAATGATGAACTGGTATTGTTGAAAGTCAAAGAAATTATCTTACTATTGCTAAACACTCACTCCAGAGAAGCTGAAAAGATCAAGGCTATTCTTTCCGATTTATTCAACCCTACCCATATTTCTTTAAAAGAAATCATTGATGCTCATTGCTACGATAACCTCACTATTGAACAATTGGCCAGTTTAAGCAATATGAGTCTATCGACCTTTAAGCGACGTTTTGGGGAGTTGTTTGGTGAAAACCCCGCTACCTACATTCGTCAGAAAAAACTCAACAAAGCGGCTCAATTACTCCAAAACTCTAGTACCTCTATTGCTTCTATTTGTTACGATGTGGGCTTTTCGGATACCTCTAATTTCACCAAAACATTTCAGACATACTTTAAAGTTACCCCTTCGGAGTATCGTAAGCGTAAGAAATAATACCAATGAAACACTATCCACTTCTATATGACCCAAATACACCATTCATTGAACCAGTTTACCAAGTGTTTTGAGGAGGTTTTCAGCAATTTTGTGAAGTACCAAACCTCAAAATTATGGAGATCACTCAAGAAATTATTATCAATAAATCTGTAGCCGATTGCTGGGCAGTTTTAGGAGATCAATATACCGAAGTTTACAAATGGGCCTCTGCAGTACATCATGCCGAAGGGGATGGAAACCCAGGCATCAATGGCGCAAGTTGTGACGTGAGGGGTTGCAGTGTAGAGGGCATTGGAAAAATCGAGGAACGTTTGATCGCTTTTGATCCACAAGCGCATTTTTTGGCTTATATGGTTACCAAAGGCTTGCCTGCTATGATGCAAGAAGCCAAAAACAGCTGGAAACTCACTGCGATTAACCACCACCAAACGCGGTTGAATATGAAGGCTACTATTCAACCACGAGGCCTGTTGGCCAACTTAATGAAACCTATGATTAGAATGCAGTTTAGCAAACTAACCCGCCATCTTACTGAGGAGTTTAAGCACTATGTAGAAACGGGTCAACCCCACCCTCGTAAACTCAAAATGAATAGAAAAATGGCAGCCTAGTTTGTTACTTTACTACAAAGCTTTTCACGACTTCTTTTAGAGTTATTTGTTGAAAGAGTCGTGAAGGGTTTTATCTAATATCTCCACGCACCTCATATCAAAAGCTTTTTATGATATAAAGTTTAGCTTTCTTTCCTTAATTTTATTATATTAGTATTGAATACATAATAATTCAAATAAATAAACCTTTCAGACTTTCCTGCTCAGGTAGCTACCATCACTCAACACATTTCAATAACTCCTTTACTGTTGGGTGGGTAAGTCTTTTTAGCGTAAACACTATCTCTTCTTAAGTCATTACAACCCAAAGTTTGACTACATCTCATTTGCAAATTTCGTAAAACTGTCACGATTTGGTTTAGCTTTTGCTAATTCATAAATTTTCAGCCCCATAAATATCATTTTTATGAAAAATTTAATCATCCAAAAAGGTACCGATACCCCGTTTGTATCTTTAGACCCAGCAAACAATGTATTTGACTTCAAAGGGGATTCTTATAGTCAGGATCCTAATGAGTTTTATGCGCCTATCATTGAGTGGTTCCAGGAATTTCTATCGCAAAACAAGCGCCCTATCACTGTAAATTTTCACTTTACCTACTTTAATACCCCCACCTACCGTCCTATGATGGAAATTTTGCAAATGCTGGAGCAACACCATGTCACCAAAAAAATCCCCTTGAGTATCAATTGGTACGCCAACACACAAGATGTAGACATGATGAATGATGCCAAGTTTTTGGACTCTAACTTTGACCATTTAGATATCAAGATACTCCCTGCTTAAGAAGCAAACAGGTTAATCCTTGATTAGTTGTATCATTACTTTGTCTTCTCTTCTATTTTTAGAAGCATCCAGCCGAATATGGGCTACTCTATGCGTAGAAGTCTTGATGGGAACCCCAAATACATAATTGTATTCCAGGTAATTGTTATCGTTGATATCAAATTTCGCCTTCCCCAGCTCCTCATTGAGCTTGTCTTCTGTGGCTCCCATTTTTTGGAGCACTTCCAAGAGAAATGCCTTGGCAGATGTTGGGTTAATATGCATTTGACGCCTAAGCACACATTGTTGGGTAATGGTGTCTACCTTACTCATCCATAATTTAACATCTGCCTTGAGTGGTTTCCCTCCCATCATATTGGGCAATTGCTCCTCATACTCCACTCTTTGGCTTCCTACAAAAGCTCCCCCAAAGGCAAAATGCAACAACTGTAGTTCTTTTAACAACAACGATGCTATCCCTTCTGGAGAATTGTAGGCAGTCAAAAAAGATTTCAATCTGATTTTTAACGCAGTTTTCTGCGCATCACTCCACTTGTTTTCATATAGTTGTATAATGTCCTCACTCATAGCCAGAAGCAATTTGTATACTTCTTGCCAGTTTTCGGCCTTCCGAAACTCTCCCAACTCAGATGTTTTATAAATCACTTTCATTTTCCCTACTTTATCCATCAAGCTTTGCGCTTTTATTGGCATATTAAAAAACTTCCGAGGATCCAGCTCATACGTCCACTTGATACGATAATAAGTAGCGGTAGAATCTAAGACTTCAAACCTAGCTTGGTAATTACTGATTTTTTGTTGAGTCAGTTGGCCATCTCTCCACACTTTGGTAGACTTATTCACTTGGTATTTAAATACCTCACCTTTTGCCCAATAGGCTACAATGCTTACAGTGTCACTTTGCCCCAATGCTTTGAGCGGCAACATGACCATAAGTATTATCCAGCACTTATTCATAGCAATTGTTTTTTAGGGTAACTCACCAAATTCTCTTTGTTTAATGCTCACAAAAAAACCTGCTCTTCGTGAAAAGAACAGGTCATATTTACCTTTAGAATCCAGGTGATTACAATGCGTTGATTTCCATTTTACGCTTGCAGCGCTCGATTGACTTATGGTAACGATCAATGTCTTCATTGACCAAAGAAAATTGAATGCTTTTCTTGTAAGCATTTACCGCTTCTCCATACTCGCCTTGCAACTCGTTCATGATGCCAAACTCATTCCAAATCTTAGACTTGTTTACCCCTCTTACTTCCAATGCAGCCTCAAGGTGTGATTTGAGTTCGTCGAAACGCTCAAGAGTAGACAATAAAATAGCATAGTTTAAATACACTGCGCTATAGTCTGGCGAATACTTTAACGATAAACGATAGCATTCTTCGGCCTTTGGGTAGTTTTTATATTTGGTTTCGTAAATCCATCCCAGGTGATTGTAAGCCTTTCCATATTCTGTTTCTTGCTCGATAATGTATACTAGCTTATCAAACGCTTCGGCAATTAGCCCATCTTTGATGTCCTGATCTGCCTCAAAGAACAACTTATCTAGTTGTAGCAAATTATCGTTTGTGTCCATAAAAATAATATGTTGTAATTAGGTTTAAACTCGGTTTTTTCGCCAATTGCTCTTAGTAGTCGCACTTTGTTGCGCGGGTTTGTCATTGGCTTGTTTATTTTCCAGCAGAAAGTTTACCAAAGCAGCTGCTACTTGCTCTTCTCTCTGTTGGGCATTTTCGCTTAGGTTATGAGCATCTAATATTTCAGGAGTAAAATACTTGTTCACAAAGTTTGTATCAAACTTACCCGATACAAAAGACTCGTGCTGTAATACATAACGACAAAAGCTTAGTGTAGTCTCAATCCCCACGATGTGGTATTCATCTATGGCTCGAATCATACGTTGGATAGCTTGCGTGCGATCTTTTCCAAAGGTCACCAACTTGGCGATCATTGGATCGTAATAAATCGGCACATCCATTCCTTGTTCAAAACCATCGTCTACCCTTACTCCTGCCCCTTGGGGTCTTTTGTAGGTCGTCAGTTTACCAATGTCAGGTAAGAAGTTATTTTTGGGATCTTCGGCATATACTCTTACTTCTAACGAATGCCCTTGAATCTGCAAATCCTCTTGTTGAATGGTGAGTACTTCACCCTGTGCAACTTTGATTTGCTCTTTTACCAAATCTACTCCAGTAATCTGTTCTGTAACCGGATGCTCTACCTGCAAACGGGTATTCATTTCCAAAAAGTAGAAATTTAGGTTTTCGTCTGCAATAAATTCTACTGTACCAGCCCCATAATAGTTACAGGCACGCGCTACATTTACTGCTGCTTCTCCCATGGCCTTGCGAATTTCAGGCGTTACTACCGCTGAAGGTGCTTCTTCTATCACTTTTTGGTGACGACGCTGAATAGAACACTCTCGCTCAAACAAGTGAATAATATTACCGTGGGTATCTCCCAATATTTGAATCTCGATATGTTTGGGTGAGGTAATGTATTTTTCGATAAATACGGCTCCATCACCAAAGGCAGAAACGGCTTCACTAACCGCCCGATTCATTTGCTCTTCAAAATCACTCGCATTTTCTACAATCCGCATTCCTTTTCCACCTCCACCAGCACTGGCTTTGATCAAAATTGGATAGCCAATTTCTTCGGCTCTTTGTTTAGCAGATGCTACATCTGTAATGGCCTTGGGTGTACCCGGCACCATAGGAATATCGTATTTTGATACGGCATCCTTGGCTGCCAATTTGCTACCCATTACCTCTATAGCTTCAGGCGAGGGGCCAATAAAGATAATACCGGCATCGGTTACCTTGCGGGCAAATACGGCATTTTCGGATAAGAAACCATAGCCTGGGTGTACGGCATCTACTTGTAAATCGTGGCAAACCTGGATAATTTTATCCATCTGCAGGTAAGACTCCGAAGAAGGCGGAGGCCCTACACATACTGCTTCATCGGCATGTTTTACATGCAAAGCGTTACGATCTGCTTCACTAAAAATAGCCACCGTTTTAATGCCCATTTCCCGAGCTGAGCGCATGACTCTTAGTGCGATTTCTCCACGGTTGGCAACCAGTATTTTATTTATCTTTTTGGTCTGACTAGAATTATCCAAAGTAATTATGAATTAATGATGGTTGGTGGTTGCTAATTAGTTGTTCAATGCATCGCATCGTCCGCTAATTATTACCTGTTTGTATTATTTAGCCCCTTTTATAGCTGCATTATTCATAGTTAACAATCAAACATCAATAATCATTTTGCAAGTTTCAAGGGCTGATTTTTATTGGTTCAAATTAGAGATTTATCAAGCAGGATTAAAAATATTTAAGTTATTTTTTCAGAATATGCCTGAGATTTAGCTCAAAAACGCACAAAAACGCCATTTAGGCGATAATTTAGGGCTTTTATGCTTTGCAATCCCATATATTAACAATAACTTTGCGTGCTTCTAAAGCATCTGTTTATAACATTTGATAGGCAGATTGCTTGAATTGATTGGTTGTTTAGTTGTCAGGTTTTTGTATAAAAAATCGTGTTACTCTTACATCCAATATATATAGCCTATATAGTTTTTGAACAGAACAGCGTTCTTAAACAAAATTAAAATTAACCAA
>DMXI01000147.1 GCA_003483885.1 Microscillaceae bacterium | reverse complement strand
ATTTGTGGTTATTTGTTTTCTATCATTAACCTGTCTTATGTGGTAAATACACCAAAAAAGTAGATTAATGAAAATTGATTTTATTGAAAATTCTAAGATTTTACTGCATAAACGAAATGCCTGAGTGGAATACAGTAAGAAAAGATATTCTGATAATTAGCTTCGTAAAAATTATAATGTAATGATTGTTTAAAAGACAGATATTTTAGTGTTCCCGAAAACGATGGTTAATATAGTGTAAAAATATTATTCAAAAAGTACAATTAATCATTCCCAAAAGACAAGCAAATTTTATAAGCAAATCATTCTAATTTTCAATTAACAGGTTAAATATAGTATTTAAACCCTTATCGGTCAAGTCATTAACTAAATTACTTGAGTAGTGCAAGTTTCGATAAGGGTGTTACAGGTACTATTCGGCAATCATAACGAGGTCTAAACAAGTAGTTTTAGTACACTTTTTAGAAGCATTTTCGAGGCTATTTAGCGCTTTAGTTATCTGAGAAAAAGTGTATATTTGTTAATGCATTTTTAGCAATTTTAAAAATATTCGCAAACACCTTATGTATAAGCTAATTTCTGACTTCAAACCAATGGGGGATCAACCACGAGCCATTGCCCAATTGGTGGATGGAATAAAAAAAGGAGAAAAAGCCCAAACCCTACTCGGGGTAACAGGATCAGGTAAAACCTTTACAGCTGCCAATGTAATCGCAGAGTTGAATCGCCCTACCTTGATATTGAGCCATAACAAAACCCTAGCGGCTCAATTGTATGGAGAATTTAAACAGTTTTTTCCCGAAAATGCAGTAGAATACTTCATTTCTTACTATGACTATTACCAGCCTGAGGCTTTCTTGCCTACTACGGGTACTTATATCGAGAAAGACCTTTCTATCAATAGTGAAATTGAGAAACTTCGTTTGAGTGCTACTTCAGCACTACTCTCGGGACGACGCGATGTTTTGGTGGTAGCCTCGGTATCTTGTATTTATGGTATCGGAAACCCCGAAGAGTTTGGTAAAAACGTGATTGGCCTCAAAGTAGGGGATGAAATCAGCCGCAATAAGTTTTTGTTTGCCTTGGTAGATATTTTATATAGCCGGACTGAAGCTGGATTTGAGCGGGGTAACTTTAGAGTAAAAGGCGATACCATCGATATTTTTGTGGCTTATGATGATTTTGCTTTCCGTATTTTCTTTTTTGGTGACGAAATCGAGGCCATCCATCGTATAGACCCACATACTAACCAAAAACTCTCGGAAGAAACAGCCATTTCTATATTTCCTGCCAACCTTTTTGTTACCGGGCAAGATGTATTACACCAAGCCATCAAGGAAATTCAGGATGATATGGTAAAACAAGTGCTCTACTTTGAGAAAGAAGATCGAGTAGAGGAGGCAAAACGTATCAAGGAACGAACAGAGTTTGATATGGAAATGATGCGGGAGCTGGGGTATTGCTCAGGGGTAGAAAACTACTCACGCTATTTTGACCGCCGCAAGCCAGGCACTCGTCCTTTCTGCTTATTTGATTATTTTCCAGATGATTTTTTGTTGGTGATTGACGAAAGTCACGTAACCATACCTCAGATCAGAGGAATGTATGGAGGAGACCGTTCTCGTAAAACCAATTTGGTAGATTATGGATTTAGGCTTCCTTCGGCCTTGGATAACCGTCCACTGAATTTCCAGGAATTTGAAGGTCTGGTCAATCAGGCTATCTACATAAGTGCAACTCCTGCTGAATATGAGCTAGAGCTATCGGAAGGGGTTATTGTAGAGCAGTTGATTCGTCCTACTGGGGTGATTGATCCAGAGATTGATGTGCGCCCAAGTTTGAATCAGATTGATGATTTGCTGGAAGAAATAGACAATACCATTAAAGACGAAGGTCGGGTGCTGGTAACTACCCTGACCAAGCGTATGGCCGAAGAGTTGAGTAAATACCTGGATCGTTTGGATATCAAATGTACCTATATTCACTCTGACATTAAACCGCTGGAACGGGTAGAGATTTTACGTCAATTGCGCCTGGGCGAGATTGATGTATTGATTGGGGTTAACCTTTTGAGAGAAGGTCTCGATTTGCCTGAGGTATCGCTGGTGGCCATTATAGATGCTGACAAGGAGGGCTTTTTACGTAATGAGCGTTCATTGATTCAGACGATTGGTAGAGCGGCTCGAAACGAAAAAGGAAGGGTGATTTTGTATGCTGATCGAATGACGGGTTCTATGGAACGAGCAATTAACGAAACCAGACGTCGTCGTAAAATCCAGGAAGAATACAACATTGAGCACAACATTACGCCCAAAACGGTGAAGAAAAGCAAGGATGCAATTATTGGGCAAACCAGTGTGGCAGATAAACGTCGTAAAGCAGCTGAAAACAATTATTATATAGAACCTGAAACCATCAATATGGCGGCTGATCCGGTGGTGAATTATATGACACAGGAGGATTTGGAGAAACTTATTAAGAAAACTCAGAAGGCAATGGAAAAAGCGGCCAAGGATCTCGACTTTATGGAAGCAGCTCGCTTGCGTGATGAATTGGCAGATTTGAAGACGATGTTGAAGAAGAAGAAATAGCTTTAGTGGAGAGAGGAATAAGGATTAGGGGGGGCTTTTTAAGTGAAAAACTAAAAGTGAAAAATGGCGCGAAGCGAGGTTAGGGAACAGGGATAAGGGAACAAGAGTGGCGCGAAGCGAAAACTTATCGAGTCCAGAGAGTTCCTCTCTGCTCTAAGTTCCGATTCTATCGGAGTTTAGGAGGGCTAGGGTGGTATTTTAAGTGAAAAGTTACAGCGAAGCGCAGATTATTTTGTTGGTAGTTAGAAGATTTTTTAGTCTATAGTTTTGCGACGCATTGCGGAATAATTCATCAATTCATAACTCATAATTGACTATTGCATTCTCATATTTGCAAAAGAGAGAGAGAGAGAGATTTCCGCTGCGCATTGCGAAACAATAGAACAATGCAACAATAAGCGCAGCGAAACAATGAAACAGTAAAAATCAAACACTTGCTGGTATTTTGGGCAACGTAAAAGTAAAAGTGGCCCCCTCTCCTACTTCGGAGGCTACCCATATCTGTCCGCCATAGGTATTGATGAGTTTTTGTACTGTAGCCAAACCCAATCCATTGCCTTTGTTGCCAAAGCGGTCAAAGTTGGTAGCAATGGTAAACAACTCAAATATTTTTTCCTGAAAGCTGGGCATAATGCCCGGTCCATTGTCTTTGACACAAAAACGATAAAAGTCATCCTGCCTTAGGTTTACCAAAACGTCTATTTCGGTTACTTCTTTGTCATTATATTTAAAGGCATTACTCATTAAGTTTAATAATATTTGTTGAATCAAGGCTTCGTTAAGTTCCACATACTCGAGGGCAGTATGTAACCTCACCTGTACCCTTTCGTTCCAGCTTAGCAAGCGTCTGATATTTCGTACCACTACCTCCAAATCTACCTTGGCTACCATCTCTTGCGATATGTTGTCACTTTGATAATAGGCCAACAAGCCATCTACTAAGTTTCTGAGGTTGCCCGAAGCCGATCTAATCATATTGATGAGTTTTCGTCCTTCTTTGTCATTCGCTACTGGGGTTACCTCGGCCAATAAGTTGGTAATCATTTCAATGTTATTCAAAGGGGCCTTTAGATCGTGGGCGGCTATTTTGGCAAACTGCTGAAGGTCGTAATTTTTTTGTTCTAGTACCTTGTTTACTTTTTCTAAGCGTTTTTCGCTTCTTCTTAGCTCTAATAACTTGACCACCTGCCGAGACAAAGCCTGCAGGGCTTGCATTTGCTGCTCAGACAACTCTTGAGGTTCGTGATCAATTACGCAAAGTGTCCCTAAGGGAAAGCCTTCTGCGGTATTGAGCGGAATGCCCGCATAAAATATGACCTGGGTTTCACCTATCACCAGTGGGTTATTCTCAAAGCGAGCATCTAATCGGGCATCGGGCACTACCATTGGACTCATAGGGGTATTGATGGCGTGCGCACAGAAGGCCAACTCTTTGGGGGTTTCGTCTACCTCCAGACCCACCCTGGATTTAAACCATTGGCGTTTGTCATCAATCAGGCTAATCAAAGCTATAGAAGTACCACATATTTGGGCTGCTAAAGTGGTAATAGCATCAAAATCTTCTTCGGGTAACGTATCCAAAATTGAATACGAATGTAGATTTGCCAGCCTTTCCCTCTCTGAATGATAGATTTCTGGTATTTTCATAATCTTTGTGGTGTGTTGTTTTAGATATATGAAGTCATCTCGACTTCTATAATTTTATCACAGGATTTATAATCATTCATACTACCAGACATTTTGGCTAAAGTTGGCCGTGAGGACACGGCCAACGGCGCGGTCGCCTTCGTTTGTGTCTCCACAAACGAAAAAATGTCCAGTAGTACAATAATTATTAATATAAGTCTATTCTTTTTGGCCAAATCCCTTGTCTTAAAGGCATTAGCAGGTGATTCCAAGATACTTTTAAATTCTTTTATTAGGAATTATACAAAATAAAATTTTGCATTATACATTACTTGCATTTTAATATCACCACACTGTACTACTTTACTTTATTTTTCTATTATTCACTTATTTCATAAATTTGCAATCATTCATTTTCAAAATTTTAACTTTCTTACAATGAAAAAATCAATGAACAATTTCCAAAAAACCAAACTTAACAAAAATCAGCAAGCACAGCTAAAGGGTGGGTTAAGAAAAAGGCCAGGCCGCGCTAAATAATTCATCTCAATAATTGATGGCCTTTTATCAGCTATCGCTTTATACTTCACATATCCCTACCCAAGATTATCCCCTTAGGGAATTAAAATCCACAAAATCGGCACAAAATAACTACCACATCATCCCAGGTGTTTTGCTTTCACTTCTTGTTTTTCTTTTATAAATTTAGAAGACAATATTTTACCAATTTTCTATTTATGAGCAAGGCTCCTTTAAGACAAATATTTACTCCCATCCAACCGCTTTCTCATCAAAAAAACATTGTATACCAGCAATTTGCCCCTCATTTTCACTTACAGGATTTCATTTATTGTTACTGGCAACTCAAAACCACTCAACAATTCCCAGAAGGTTTTAACTATCAGGTAGTTACCGATGGTTGCATGGATATTTTATTTAACATCAGTCGCCCTTCTGACAGTTTTGTGATGGGTTTTACCAACCAAAGTACTCGTTTCCAACTTCCCCCAAATTTTCATTACATAGGCATCCGATTTTTACCGGCCGCCCTACCGCTTTTGTTCCGAATCAACGCTCATGAACTTACCAATAAAGATGAGTGGCTCGACGATGTCTTACCGCATACCGCTCGTTTTATTGATGAAAACTTTCACGCTCAAATGCCTATACAATTGATTATCGGGCAACTTGACCAATATTTTGGAAAACTATACAATCAACTGGTGAA
The DNA here is from genome assembly GCA_003483885.1 of Microscillaceae bacterium. Taxonomy (GTDB): domain Bacteria; phylum Bacteroidota; class Bacteroidia; order Cytophagales; family Microscillaceae; genus Microscilla. The sequence goes on along the minus strand of DMXI01000147.1, from coordinate 1,340 downwards.
ATCTATTGATCCAAGACTAACCCAAGCCTTATATTTGATCGCCCAAAATCAGGGAGCCATCTCTATTGAACAAGGGATAGATGTAGGGTTAAGTAGTCGTCAATTAAGGCGTTTGTTTCAGCAATATGTGGGGCATTCTCCCAAAACCTTTGCTAAAGTTGTTCGTTTTCAGTACTTGCTAAAACTCAATAACAACACGCATTTATACAATAGCAAGCTCTTTTATGATTTGGGTTACCACGACCAGGCTCATTTTATCAAAGAATTTAAAAAGCTCTTCGGAACTACTCCTACTCAAGCTTTCAACAGCCTGGATTAAGTTTCCCCACTAAATAATGTCCGTTTTTTACAATCCTAACCCTGCACATCTATGCACCTTTGTGCTGTTCAATTAACAAATCTATGAAACGGATATTTTTTACGCTCGTGTTAGGCTTGTGGATGACCAACCTGGTTGCCCAACATAAATCTAACCCAACTCAAACTATTCAAAAAATGAAATTAAACGCTGGAATTATCACTAAAAAACTGAAGGAAACCAAGGCTTTCTATACACAGCTTTTAGGATTTGGAGTGACCTTCGAAAATGAGTTTTATTTATTGCTGCATACTCCAAACAAGCAAGCGGAAATTAGCTTTTTGCTGCCTGATCACCCTACTCAACAACCACTTTTCCAACCAATATTTGGTGGCAAGGGGATATATTTAACCATTGAAGTAGACGATGTAGATCAAATTTACCAGCAGCTTAAGGCCAAAGGAGCCAGTATTAAAATAGCCATAAGAGATGAACCTTGGGGAGATCGTCATTTTGCTATTGAAGATCCTAACGGAATAGGTATAGACATTGTAACCCATACGCCTCCTGCAAAAAATTAATCAATCTTAATTTCTAACGATTAAACCTCTAAACTCCTGATTACCAAAAAACTAATTATGATGGGAGTTGGACTCAAATTTGGTAACTTATCAGGAAACAGCCCAATGCTGTTTCCTTAAGGGTTTTATCGACTTGCGTAGCAAACCACCTTAGTCCTCCTAATTCAGGAGGAAACTTCTTCGACACGACAAGGGACTCGATTCTTGTTAAGGAAACAGTTTATAAATCCCGATTTGTCGGATGTGCATCAACCTAATAATGAATACATTTGAATAAAAATAGGCTATAACTAATTGTTTATGAAGATATTAACTTGGAAAATAGGGACTTCATTTTCGCCTTATTTTGTTGGCGTTAAGAAATTTGTGGAGTGAAGCCGTAAAAACAGATCACTGACCGAGGTACAAGGGAATGTTTGAGCTGTTTCGGCGAAATGAAGCAAATTTTAGCAACAACAAAA
>DMXI01000596.1 GCA_003483885.1 Microscillaceae bacterium | reverse complement strand
AAAGAATAAAGGATATGTAAAATGATGTTGGTGAAGTCATGTATACTCCAGGTAATTTCCCTCACTTTTCTAGAATAAATTAATAGGAAATTACTTAAAATATCTAAAGTAAATTTACTCGAAAAATAGATTAAAACTCCAATATTGAACCATAAAAAAGCATCTTTTTCTACCTGTCCTGTCTGAATATTTTTCATCCGTTTGTATAAATAGGCGAAGGCAAGTGCTACCAATAAAAAGTCTTCTAATAATTGGGTATAGCTATTGAATTGAGCAATGTATCGAAAATTAACCCAAAACTTTTGTAGCGAATCAAAGGGTTCCATGAGCCAAATGGTATTGGTCACTGAAAAAATGACAAACCCAATCATCAAGCCTTTCAATAATTTAGCGGATGCAAAATCGCTTAACTTAATAGTATACATCCAAATCAATAGGCCGCCTTCAATGGGCAGCAATAAGTGATATAAAAACAGATTGTATTTCTGAGGTATGGTGGTGTAATAATTCTTAATAAAGGTGGAACCCAACTGAATAGCAGTAGTGATGTAAAGGAGGGCTATCAATATTTTAAAAACTTTGCTACACCTACGCCCTAAAACAACGCCTAGAAGTACGGGTAGTAAAATTGAAAAAATAGATATTTGATGTAAAAAATAGCTCAGTTGCTGAAATGATAACACGCTGAAAAATGGTTTTAAATGATGAAGTCACAGAAAACCTGATAAATCCCTACAATTTATCAGGCTTTAGGTTGTCTTAATTCCAGATTTTGATCCAGGATCTTAGTTCAAAGGGCTGTCCATATCACAGAATGTAGGACAGGGATCGGCAAAATCGAAAAAAACATCGGTATCGTGCGCCACCAAGTCTGTATTGTCTGGCCTGGCCCCGATCATCACCAGGGTAGTTTCGTTGGCTTTGTGTGTATTAGTAGCAATATAAAATTTAATGTATCCAACCTCTTCTTGGTGTTGCTGCCAATGTTTTAGCAAGTCCACGATGCTTTTGGCAGTAAACCCCCAGGCCTTAATCTTATTACTTTGCTCAGTCAAGGGGCTGACCTGCGGGTGGGTGCGCCAAGTGGTCGTATAATTTACCGCCATATCGAAAGTAATGTCGTCTGATTTAATGCCAGTAATTAAGGGGCTTTTATTGTCACAATTGGTGTCATATCCCCCAGATTTACACAATCTTTCAGCCTTAAATAACTTCTTACTTAGATAATCACTCTTGTCTTTTAGAACACTCACTGCTAATAAGTTAGTTTGTTGGGTGGTGCCGGGTTCATGGATGAGATACAATCGTATGTACTCTACACCCGCCTCTTGATTCAATAAAGTCTTGATATTATTCACCTCAAAACTCCAGGCCAATACACCACCCATCAATTGATATTGGTCATCATTTCTCCATTTGGTTGTTCCATCAATTGCTTGATCTTTCATGATAGCATTTGCCATAGTTTCGCTCATAATTGTAGGATTTAGTAAATAAAAATTGATTGGATGAATGTAAGCGTACTGCCCCTATTATGCAATTTCTAAAAATGCTACCTGCGTATCAACTTTAAACACAAAACACTCATTATCAATTTATTACAACTCAATCTCATCCTAATAAACCGATAAAAACGCGTATATACACCTGCATAAACACGTATATATACGCATACAATTGTTGCCATAAGTTCAGCACTTAATTTTACCTCAACAGGTACATATACCTACTGCCAGGCACATGTACTTTTTTTAATCAAACGAGTGCTTCCACGCTTACAACTCCTTCTCCCCTCCTGTACATTTGTAACATCAACTCAACGATACTGCGCAGTGTTATTGATAGCTTCTAAAAGTTTTACACTTAACACAAAAATTTATTCGCACGAGGTTTTTCTTACCTCAAAAACAATATTATCCATACTTTAAATAAGAAAATTATGATTAAAGAATATTTAACTTTTGGTGACCTTGAAGGTCTCAACTCAAGTCCGGCCAGTATTAGATCAAAGATTGCTAGTTTATTCAGTAATGTTACTCCAGATGGTATTGCGCTTAACAAAGAAACTTATTTCCATGCAGTACACCCTCCCATTACCGAGCAGTACAATCACTATTGTTACAAAACATTGGGTACTCCATCCTTTACCGCAGGGGCTGATCAAGGGGATCAAAACAAAATTTTAGCTACAAAAATACTTGATAACAGAGGGGATACAGCTATAACAACGACTGTAAGTTTCGAAGAAACTATAACAGAGACTATAGGCTGGGAGACATCAATTAGTACCGGCCTTACTTTCTCTACTTCATTTGATGTAAAAATTTTCTCCATAGGGATAGAAGCCAATATTAATGTAACAGTAGGAAAAAGTGGTTCGAAGACAAAAGAACGCAAAATAAGTGAATCTGTAAATATTACAATCCCACCTAAATCACGAGTAAAAGTGACCTTAGAGGGCACATCAGGTACTAAAGTATTACATATGAAAGTACCAATCAGAGTTTCTGGGCATTTTGGAGCAAACTTTCCACACCCTGTTGCTGCCACAGGTGGTGATTCTAGTGATACGCATTATTTCTGGTTTCCATCTGCTTCGAGTGTACTTGCAAAGACTTCTGGGGAAATTACTGGTACTATTAAAGATGCTTCAGTATTTCAAACGCATACAGTAGTACATACTCCAGAACCTATATCAGCCGCAGCGTTGGCCTAAAATACTAACCCAAGCATAGCCTATATCATGCATCATTTTACCTGACAGGCACTCACAACCTGTCAGGTATCAATCACTAATTTTCAATGATTCTTTTTTTGGGTTGTGTTTCTACACTCCAATGAATGCTATCATCTAAAACCCTGATTCAAGCTAAGCATTCACCCTTTTTAACCAAATAAAATTATAAAAATGAAAACGTTATGGAAGCTCGCGCTTGTTGTCATTACCACTTTCAGCTTTTCCTTTAACAATCCAAAAAAACTGAAAGTAGCAAGTACTTCTCACTATCAGGCAAATAAAGTAAAAGCCATTGATTTATCGACAAATATTGGCCCTCTCAAAATTGTTTCTTTCAATGTACATGGTCCCAAGGGCAAAGAAAGTACTTTCCGTAAGATTCGGAAAGACTACCTCAAGGGAGATGAACAAATACTATGTTTTCAGGAGGTAGACTTTGTACCAGCCTTGAAAACAGTATTTAAGGATTATCCTTATAAGTATATTACCAAAAATACCACAACAAAATGGTTTGTTTGGAAATCGACCAATGTTGCTATTCTCTCCAAGTTACCCATTATTCAACAATCCTCTCAAATTATACAAACTGATCCTGGAGGGGATAAATGGAACAGAAATGCCCAATATGTACGAATTAAAATCAACTCTTCTACCAATATTCGCTTATTTCATTATCACAATACTTATAATTGGCATAAGAATGGTTCAGCCTCTGAAAAGGTAGGTATGAAAAAATTCAAGACTTTTGTAAAAAATAAGAACAACGGCTCATTAAGTAATTCACGAGAAAAGGTATTTTTGGTGGGAGATTTTAACCTTTATGATTCTGACACTAAAAACATTCTCGGAACCAACCTTTATTATCAATATAATAATTTTGTAGATTATGTAGTAAGTACTAGCCTTCCTCAAACTAGTGGAGGTATTTATTACATTAGTCCAACTGTATCTGATCACAATGCGGTTTGGGCTTCTTACAACCTTTCTGTGAATATTAAAGGAGCTGAAAGCAAGGTAGTACGTTTATATGAACACAGCACATTTAGTGGTCAGGTGATGTGTTTTGAAATAGGCAGTTACCCCAACATTGGGAATACTGCAGGTTTTTTCTGGAATGATATTACCTCGGCGGTAGTAGTTCCACACGGCCTACAACTTGCTGCCTATGAACATAGTCATTATAGAGGTAAAGTATTTTATTGGCCACAAATCAACCATAGCGGAACACTACATGGGTTGGAAATGAATGATGTAATTACTTCATTAAAGGTTACGACTAAATAAACCTCTTTTCACAATAGACAAATGGTTGTACTCAATTATTGATATTTTACTATTAGATCAACTGAACAGCTTATAACCTAGCCAAGATCAGGTGATACTAAAAAATCAGAAATTTTGCTTACCTAAAAACTACTTTTTAAATATTAAAATTTTAAGCATTCAATATCAAAGAGACTGTCATTAAACCTTAACAGTCTCTTTCTTTATTCCTTTTAAGCTTCAACTACCACCGGCACCTTATTCAAAGCATCGATATACGCATTAATCGAAGCCCGCACAATATCACTATGTGCTCCAAAGCCATAGTAGACTCTTTCGCCCTGCATGACTTGTACGTGTACTTTGCCTACCTCATCACTGGTACTGGTCAAAGTTTGAATCAAAATTTCTTTTAACTCAATGCGCTGATCTACAATGGTATGCAAGGCATTGATGGCCGCATCTATTGGGCCATTACCTACCGCAAAACCTTTTCTTAATTCACCTTGGTATTTTACCTGGATAGAGGCGTTAGGCATTTTTAAAGTGCTGGTTTCTACCTGTAAGTAGTCCAACTCTACCTGGTGATCTACCAAAGAAGTATCTCCAGCCAAAATCAACAAATCTTCGTCTCGAATCTCCTTTTTTTCGTCGGCCATTACCAAAAACTCTTGGTATACTTTGTCTAGAGCTTCGCCCTCGTATTTGTGCCCCAATAATTCCAAACGATGTTTTAAGGCCGCTCTTCCACTTCGAGCTGTTAATACAATAGACGAACTGGCCACTCCTACATCTTGGGGGTCCATAATTTCGTAGTTTTCGCGGCTTTTCAATACCCCATCTTGGTGAATCCCCGAAGAGTGAGCAAATGCATTGCGCCCCACGATGGCTTTGTTGGGTTGTACCGGCATGCGCATTAAGCGAGACACCAAACCACTGGTTGAGTTGAGTTGTTGGGTTTGAATATTGGTCTCAAGCGCCAAATCATGGTGGGTTTTCATAATCATCACTACCTCTTCCAAAGAAGTATTTCCAGCCCGCTCTCCTACTCCATTAATGGTACACTCAATTTGTCGAGCTCCTTGAATAATTCCTGAAATAGAATTAGCGGTAGCCATTCCCAAATCATTGTGGCAATGCACCGAAATAATGGCTTGGTCAATATTGGGTACATGATCTACCAAGTATTTGATTTTTGCTCCATACTCTTCGGGCAAACAATACCCGGTAGTATCTGGAATGTTGACCACTGTAGCACCTGCGGCAATGGCTCCTTCTAACAAGCGAGCCAAAAACTCAAGATCCGCTCTTCCCGCATCTTCGGCATAAAACTCTACATCATCTACAAAGTTTCGGGCAAACTTTACAGCTTCTACCCCACGTTGTAATATGTCTTCTCGCGTACTGCGAAATTTGTGTTTGATATGGTAATCTGAAGCGCCGATTCCGGTATGGATTCTTTTGCGTTTGGCAAATTTCAAAGATTCGGCCGCTACTTCTATGTCTTTTTTGTTGGCGCGGCTCAACGCACAAATCACTGGATTGCTGACTGCTTTGGAAATTTCAATGACAGATTGAAAATCTCCTGGGCTTGAGATCGGAAAACCCGCCTCGATAATGTCTACACCCAATGCTTCTAAGGCCTTAGCCACTTTAATTTTTTCATCGGTTTTTAACTGGCAACCAGGGACTTGTTCGCCATCTCTTAAGGTAGTGTCGAATATATAGACTCTATTTGATTTAGACATGATTTTTTCAATTTTGAAATTAATCAGTTGTATTGTTTAGTTTATAAAAAACTTGTACTTACTCACTCTTTAGAGCCATTTTGGCTTGCAAGGCTTGTTGTACCATTGCGCTCATTTGTTGAGTGTTCAACAATTTATCTTCAGACACTCCCTCTCCTGCAATATCAATGGTTCGGTATCCACTGCGCAACACTTCATCTATGGCTTGTTCTATCATTTGAGCTTCTTTTTGTAAACCAAAAGACAAATCCAACATCAAAGCCACCGATAAAATAGCCGCCAATGGATTGGCAATTCCTTTTCCGGCAATGTCAGGCGCGGAGCCGTGAATGGGTTCATACACGCTGGTTTTTTCCCCAGTAGAAGCTGAGGCCAGCATGCCCATAGAACCCGCAATTTGGGAGGCTTCATCGGTCAAGATATCGCCAAACATATTTCCAGTAAGTACCACATCAAACTGACGTGGGTCACGAATCAATTGCATAGACGCATTGTCGACAAACATATGAGTCAAGGTCACTTCTGGATACTCAGCGGCCACTTCGTTGACAGTTTCTCTCCACAAACGAGAAGATTCCAACACATTGGCCTTGTCTACTGAGCACACCATTTTGCGGCGACTCCTGGCTGCTTTAAATGCTTTGTGGGCAATTCTTCGTACTTCGTCTTTGGTATATCGCAACGTATCAATGGCTTCTTCTCCATTGGCAGAACGTTCACGAGGACTCCCAAAATAGATTCCACTGGTCAATTCTCGGAAGAACAAAATGTCTACCCCTTGCAATATTTCGGGTTTGAGACTAGAGCTATCCAGCAAGTCGTCAAACAATTTAATCGGGCGAATATTGGCAAACAACTCCAACGATTTACGCAACTTCAGTAAACCTTGCTCAGGGCGTACTTTGGCTCCGGGGTTGTTGTCATACATAGGGTGCCCCACTGCTCCTAACAAAATAGCATCGGCTTCCCTACATTTCTCTAGGGTTTCATCAGGCAAAGGTTCTCCGGTAACCTCTATGGCGGCGTGCCCCATCAGTGCCTGATCAAACGTAAACTGATGCCCATGTTGGGTACCTATCAAGGTTAAGACTTCCTGTGCACAATGAATTACCTCTGGGCCAATGCCATCTCCGGCAATCACTACAATTTTTTTCTGCATCATGGGTCTAAAAAGTTAAGTGGGTTTGTTCAAAGGTTTCTACTTCGGTGTGCAAGCTCAATAGATAGTCCAGGTCATTGTAACCTTGCTGCAAGCACATTTTTTTATAGGGATTGATTTCAAAAGATTCAGTAAGCGATTCCCCAGTTGTTGTATTGGTTACCATCACCGTTTGGGCTTCCAAATCTACCTTAAAAGGGGTTGCTGGATTTTGGCCAATCAATTCAAAACAAGTGGCCAAAAATGAATCTGACACCTGTACAGGCAATACGCCATTATTCAAGGCATTTCCTTTGAAAATATCGGCAAAGAAGCTGGAAATCACCACTTTAAAGCCGTAATCTTTCAAAGCCCAGGCGGCGTGTTCACGGCTAGATCCGCAGCCAAAGTTTTTACCCGCTACCAGTACTTCTCCCTGATTTTGGAGGGTATTCAATATAAAATCTGGTTTAGGGTTTCCAGATTGATCGTAGCGCCAGTCGTAGAATAAGTTTTCACCAAAACCCTCTCGGCTAATGGCTTTTAGAAACCGTGCAGGTATAATTTGGTCAGTATCGATATTTTCGGTGGGGAACGGAACTCCCGTAGTTTCAAGCAATCCGAACGATATATGAGTCATGAGATTATCAATTTTACAGGCATTTATAAATATTCTCTTACGTCTACCACTTTTCCATTGATAGCCGCGGCAGCAGCCATTAAAGGACTGGCCAAAAATGTACGTGCTCCTGGTCCTTGTCGTCCCTCAAAGTTTCGGTTAGAGGTAGATACACAGTACTTTCCAGCGGGTACCTTGTCTTCGTTCATACCCAAACAAGCCGAGCAACCTGGCTCTCGCAACCGAAATCCTGCTTCGGCAAAAATGGCATCTAGCTTTTCTTTTTGCGCTTGACGCAATACCGCCTGTGATCCAGGTACAATCCATACTTCTACTTCCGAAGCTTTTTGTTTGCCTTTGACAAAATCAGCTACTTGTCTCAAATCCTCAATACGGGCATTGGTACAACTCCCGATAAACACATAGTCTATCTTTTTGCCCAAAAGCGATTGGCCAGCATTTAAATCCATATAGGCCAGTGATTTTTGAAAAGAAGCCGATTCTTGCGCTGTTAATTGGGCTAAGGAAGGTACTTGTTGGCTGATGCCCATTCCCATTCCTGGGTTGGTGCCATAAGTAATCATGGGCTCTATAGCTGCCGCATCAAATTCATGCACCGTATCAAATTGAGCGCCTTCGTCAGAATATAAAGTTTGCCAATGTTCCTTTGCTTTGGCCCATTCCTCTCCTTTAGGGGCAAACTGTCGTCCTTTGATGTAGGCAAAAGTGGTATCATCAGGAGCAATCATTCCTCCTCGGGCTCCCATCTCGATACTCATATTGCAAACCGTCATCCGGCCTTCCATAGAAAGCCCTCGAATAGCGCTTCCGGCATATTCTACAAAATGCCCTGTGCCTCCATCAGTACCCAGCTGAGAGATAACGTATAAAATCACATCTTTGGCAGTCACTCCTTTCTTCAGATCACCCTCTACCTTAATCAACATTGTTTTGGGTTTGTACTGTAGCAAAGTTTGGGTAGCCAATACTTGTTCTACCTGGCTAGTGCCAATACCAAAAGCAACTGCTCCAAAAGCACCATGGGTAGAGGTGTGACTATCTCCACATACAATGGTTTGCCCAGGTTGAGTAATGCCTAGTTCAGGACCAATCACGTGCACAATGCCTTGCTTTTCGTGCCCCAAACCATATAGCTCTACCCCAAACGCAGCACAATTTTTTTCCAGCGTTTCTACTTGCTTGCGCGAAAGTGCTTCTTTGATGGGTAAGTGCTGATCAACGGTAGGTACGTTGTGATCAGCCGTAGCAATGGTTTGTTTTGGCCTAAAAACACCAATGTTGCGTTGTTGCAGTCCGGCAAATGCTTGTGGACTGGTAACTTCGTGGATAAAGTGGCGGTCGATATATAACACCGCGGGATAGTTGGGTTGCTGCTGCACCACATGACGATCCCAAATCTTATCAAACAGGGTTTGAGATGATTTTCGCTCCATATTTAACCATATTTATATTATAAATTTAAACTAATGGCTTTACAGACTCCACCTCTGGCGCTCATTTGTAATGAGTGTCTAATTTTCTTGAGCATTTGCAACGCGATTTGAGGCAAACAAAATGCCTTGCTTTCTAAATGTGCATCAGCTCAAATCTTCCCATACAGGTATAAAAAA
>DMXI01000573.1 GCA_003483885.1 Microscillaceae bacterium | reverse complement strand
TACTTTAAACGAAAATTTAAATAAGCTCTTATGAATGACCCATATTGGCATTAGTGAAGGTTTTATCAGAATCTTATTAACTTAACATAATAGTTGGTTATAATCAGAGCGTATGAATGCAGCTAAGTACGAAAAGTGGGAGAGTTTTTATAGACTAGCCATGAGCCACTTTAAACATTTAGGCCAACCAGGCGATATAGAGTATATTGTGGAGCCTGTGTCGGAACAGATAGAAGCCGTGAAGATATATCGGGCCTTAGACCAGCAAGTCATGATTGAGAAAATGACTTGGGATAGCGGGCTGGATTTTGAAAAGTTTCAACAGGCCAATATAGATCACCAGCGATTATTGAATGAATTTAAACCTACCATTTTTACCAAAGCTTACCCTATAGATGCAGGAGATGCCAGTGAATTGGCTCAATTGAGTCAGGGTTTTGCTTTTACCTTACCAGTATCGCCCAATCCTGGTTTTGTCATTTTAGATGGTACTCGTTATGAGTTACGATTGCATCACTACAGTGGTAAAATTGACTTAGCCTGGCACTCTGAACTGCCCGAAGAATGGTATGCTGTGCGCCCTTTATTGGATAAGTTAGAGGATTTGAAAATGCATTTCTTTACTGAATCTACAAAAAAATAGAAGTTTTAAATATTTGATAGTCAATTGGTTAAAGCCTTTTTCTGAAAAAGATTATTTTTTTTTTCAAAAAAAAGTAGGGTGTTACCCAGGTTGTGCGGTGTAAGAGTAAAACAGCAAAAAATTATACTAAACAATTGAGTAACATGAAGACATTAAAATCGCTTTCAGCATTTATTTTGACAATGTTTATTTTTGCCGCCTGTAACCAGCAAGAAGGATTGAACCCGACAACTTCTGACGATGCGGCACTGATTAGTGCGATTCAATCGGCTACCAACAAACAAGAAATTAATGTATCGGCTTTGCCTACTGATTCTCAAGATGAGGTAAGTGGGGAGTGTTCTCGTGATGAGAAATATGTAGCTACGGCAAGAATGGCGAGTGGGCTAGGATATGAAGTAAGCATGCGCCAGACGCGTGGATCGGATGTGGGAGACGAAACCTCGGCTTATTTTGATTTAGAGGGCAGAAGATTGAGCGAAGAAGGAGGTAGATCAGGCAAGCCCAGAGGTAAAAAAGGCCGACGCAAAGATTGCTTTGATTTTGTATACCCTGTAACCCTTACCATGCCTGATGCTTCTACAGTGACAGTGGCTGATTCAAGTGGGTGGAGTGCCGTAAAAGATTGGTACGAGGCTAACCCGGATGTAAATGACCGTCCATCGCTCAACTTCCCAGTAGATATTACTTTTGAGGATGGTACCACCAAAACCATTACCAGCGAAGACGAAATGCGTGAGGCGAAGGCTTATTGCGGAGGAACAGGTGATCGCAAAGGAAAGGACAGAACCCCTTGTTTTGATTTGACTTACCCCGTGAACATCACAATGCCTGATGGTACTAATTTGACTATTGAGAGTAAAGAAGGATGGAGTGCAGTGAAAGATTGGCACCGAAACAATCCTGATGCTACTGAGAGAGGTGCATTACAGTTTCCAATAACGATTACTTACGAGGGTGGTGCTACCCAAACCATTAACAGTGAAGAAGAAATGAGAGCGGCCCGGGAAACTTGTGGAAATGATTAAGTACTTAGTGGTTGCAAAATGGTTATATTAGTTTAGTAGTTGTGCGATACATCACACAACCCTTTTAACCAAATAGATTATTCATAATTCCTTAATAATAAATTTGAGCGGTGCGCTCACTCAGCAAAAGTGCCCGCTCTAAACTTTTCCAAATTGACAAAAGAAGAGTTTAAAATATGTTTTGACCATTGGTTCGACGAGGTGCGGAATTATATCACCTATCGTTGTGGCGATCCCGAATTAGCTACTGATGTAGCCCAAGAAGCTTTTTTGAAGATTTGGGAAAAGAACATTGAGTTTCAGGAGAGTCGCACCAAGGGGTTATTGTACAAAATCGCCAATGAGCTTTGGATTTCTCAGTATCGTAAATCGGTTTCAGCCAAAAAATACCAATTCTCTTTTGCCTTGAAAGAAAAAGTGCTAGAAGGGACTAACGAAACCGAAGATCAGTTGTATTACCAGGAACTAAAGGCGAAATATGAGCGAGCTTTGGTGGCCATGCCTGAAAAAAGAAGGGTTGTTTTTTTGATGAGCCGGATGGACAACCTTACTTACCAGGAAATTGCAGAACGTTTACGGGTAAGTGCCAAAGCAGTAGAAAAAAGAATGAATCTGGCTTTGAAAGACCTAAGACAAATTTTGAGTCATGAAAAGTAATGATCCCCATAAAAAATTGACTCCTCAACAGGAACAAGAGTTTTTTTCCAAACTCGAGGTGCCTTACCAAAGGTCTAAAAGCGAAGTTTGGGAAAAGTTGTCTTCTGTAATGGATGACACATCCTCAGCTGAAAAAAAACCTGCTGCTAAGGTAATTTCACTACGACGCAAAAATGTTTATGTAAGTTTAGCCGCTTCGTTTTTATTGTTGTTGGGGGTAGGTATGTTTGCTCGGTTTTATACCAAAACTATTGAGGTTAATGCTGGACAATTTACAAGTCACACCTTGCCAGATAGATCACAGGTACATTTGAATGCCGAAACTAAAATTGCCTATGCACCCTACTGGTGGCGTTTTAGCCGAAAGGTAAGCTTAAAAGGAGAAGCTTTTTTTGAAGTGGCTAAGGGTAAAAAATTTCAAGTGACCTCTGATAAAGGTGTAACCGAAGTATTGGGTACCAAATTTAATATTCGTGCTCGGGGAACAAGCTATGAAGTATATTGTACAGAGGGCAAGGTAAGGGTAAGCAATCGTACTACCAGCCAAGTGGTACTATTGCCAGGACAGCTAGCCAAATTGAACAATAAGCAATTAGAAAAAAGCGCCAAAGAAGTAAAACAGGATGCGATTTTATCCTGGCGACTTAAAAAGTTTATATATAACACTACGCCATTAGCAAAAGTATTGAGGGATGTAGAGCGACACTACAATGTGAAAATTCAGATAGCATTGACTGACTTAGATGTATATAATTACACCGGCATATTTAGCCGTAGTGTATCAGTAGAAGAAGCACTAAAAGTCATATGTCTGAGTTTGGGACTCAATTTAGAGCATACCAAAAGTCGTTTGTTTACCATAAAAAAATAAATATTGAGGGTTTTTAGAGTGAAATGTTTTGTGACCCATTTTTTACAAGTGATGAGCATTAGTTTGTTCATCACTTTTGGGGTTTATGGCCAAACCATTCGCCTCAATTATGCAAAGCAACCACTCAATGAAATATTGTTGGACTTGAACCAACGTTATCAAATCCAAATTTCGGTCAATGCCAACCTTTCGTCCAACTGTTTGATTTCCATCAAACAACAATTTGCCAGTGTAGACAAAGCATTGGAAGCCTTGGCCAAAAAGTGTGACCTGGAATTAGTCAAAATCAGTAATGTATATGCCTTTCGTCAGCCTGAGCCTGTAACACCTGCGCCCGTTGTAAAAAAAGAACGTCCCGTTCGCTATGGCTATCGCGGCTTGGTGGTAGAAAGCAATTCGCAAGAACCTTTGCCTTATACTTTGGTTAAGTTTGCCGATGGACACGTAGTTTCCGATGAAAATGGTTACTTCTCTTTCAAATCTACTCGAAAAAGTGTAACAGTTCAGTTTCGACACCTTGGATATCAGGTGACCAGTACTGTGCTATTGCCCAAGCAAATGTCTAAGGTAGCTTTACTTTCTCAGCCCCAATTGCTGGAAGAAGTAGTTATTACCAGCAAACCCAAATTGCCAGAGGTGGAACAAGAAATTCCTCATACTCGAGTGGGGCAGGAGGCAGGACACATTGCCTTTAATGACATTGCTAATAACTTGGTGCCGGGTAATAGTGATAATCTCATTTTCAACAACTTACGACTATACCCAGGAGTAATGGCTGCGGGAGAGTCTATCACCGATTATGTGATTTGGGGTTCGTATGCTGGACAAAACCACGTGATTTATGATGGCATTACTTTGTTCAATAGCTGGGGGATCAATGATGATATTGGTCGGGTAAACCCCTATATGGTTAAGAATGTAAACCTATACAAAGGAGGTTATAATGTACCTTACGGCGAAAGAGTAGGGGGAGTCATCATGATTGATGGTCGTTCGGGAGATCGGCAAAAGCCTGAACTAGGGATTAGCTTGAGTAATCAACTGGCCAATGGCTACCTCAATGTACCGATGTTTAATAACCAGGCTTCGTTACAACTAGCAGGACGCAAAACCTATTATGAGTTATTGGATTTATCGACTACTCCTCAAGCAAAAAATGAGTTTATCCTGCCCACCTATGATTATACCGATTTCAATTTAAAGTTTACCGCTTCTTTTTCTAATCGTGATGTACTAGAAATTAGCGCCATTGGGAGCCAGGATAGTTACAATGGGGCGTTCAAAAGTGAATTTGGACGAGAAGTCATTGAAGATGTACAGGTAAGTTCCCGTCAAATAGGTAGTTCGCTAAAATATGTAAAAAGCTGGCGAAACGGGGGAACAACTGACCTTTTGCTTTCGCAAAGTGAATATCAGCCCGCGCTACAAACCAACTATAATATAAAGTCATTGAATCCTAATAGGCCCGATACCGTCAGATCGTTTAATTGGGCCAATACCGTAAGTGAGCAAACGGGTCGTTTAACCCATCGTTTTCCGGCAGTAAATCATCATCAATTGCAATTGAGTGTAGGGTGGGTAAATCAAACCACCTCAGTACAGTCTCAGGGAAATCAGAGAGCGCTAGACGACATCAAAAGCCAGCAAGCGCGTTGGTCTATGTATGCTATGGATCAAATGCAATGGGGAGCTTTTAGTTTAAATGTTGGGTTGAAGGCTGATTTCACCCAATTTCAAGCCACCCCTTTTTTACAGCCACGCATCAACGGACGATTCAATATCACTCCCCAGTGGAATATCAACTTTGGTTGGGGGATTTACAACCAGTTTGTTTCTAAATACTCAGTGATAGACGAAGTGGGTAACCAGCGAGATGTATGGCAAACCAGCAATGGGCGGGTTTTTCCAGTTTTGCAAGCGGTACATCAAGTAGTGGGAGTGGCTTATTTGGCAAAATCCTGGGAAGTAAGCCTGGAAGGACACTATAATACTTTTGATGGGGCCAATCGCTATTTTATTGGACGCAATGGCTTGCCATTTTTTGCGGGAGGCGATGTTCGCTCCTTGGGGGTAGATGTGTTTGTTAAGCGACGTATCCAAAAACATGAGTTTTGGGTCGCTTATTCGCTCAGCAAGGTAGAAGAACGGTTTGCCATTAACCAACGCCGACTATTGCCCTACAAAGAATCACCCCAAAGCCAACGTCACGAACTTAAAGTAGCCGCAGTGCTCAACTTTACTCCTTTTTATTTGACGCTCACCAATGTCAACGGATCAGGATTTATCAATAATACGGTTGAGAAGGCCAATCAGGAAATTGTACCTTATTGGCGAACCGATCTGGCCGCTCAATATCGTTTTCGTCTCCACAAGCTGCGTTGCCAGGCTGGGTTTTCTATCCTCAATGTGTTCAATCGTAGCAATGTGCGCCTCAACCAATCCGTCAACGTACCCGATGGCTCCACGATCAACACCATTGGCATTCCTTTTACACCTACCTTTTATTTGAATGTGGGGATTTAGTGTGGCAGTTTATAGCGTCTTACGGCCTTTAGCTTTTAGTTATTGGCTATTGACCTTTTTCTGGTGCGTATCTGTGATGTGTCTCCATTTTTAGGAGCACTTGCAATGCGATGTTGAACACCTCGTTTTTCTAAATTTGGTCACAAAGCCTTTGCTCAAAACACGAAGAATGAGTGTTCAGACAATTACCGTGAAATATCTCTATCTTTACCCTTCCAAAAAATTAAACCAGAAAAACTAAACAAAAAAATGCCTCAATTCCAAACCATAGAACAAGCCTTTGAGTGGTTTTTAGAGAATGTATACCCTGATTTGCCAACTGAGAAAAAAATGCCGATTCGTGGTGCTAAGTATCATTTTTATAAAGAAGGTAAAAAGGTGTCAGAAAAGCGTATGAAACGTATTTTAGAAGAAAACAGTGATTACCGAAACATTCATGAGATAGATGTAGGAAAATAAAAGTGTTCTATATTTGAAATAGATTACGTGAATTTGTATATTTACATTGTCTTTTAGGTAAAAGATAGCCCCGAAGTAATGTCGTGGAAAACTGAACTTCGAGGCTTGTGTAAAATAATAAATCTTACAACATGCAAGATACCACTTTATCCGCATCTGGCCAAAAGAGGCCTTCGGTAACCCTCATGGAAGAAAACCTACGGGTACGCCTGGAGCGTTTTTCGTTTTCGGCCCATACGCCCTTAGAACAACTTCGGGAAGGAGGTTATACCCTCAATGCCCGTAATACTGAAAAAATTGCCAGTCATTTAGAATTGACCATTTTAGACCTCAAATATCTCATCAATGATTTGTATTGGTTGCAATGGATCAAAGCCCACAAGGGAATAAAGTAGCCTACAATAGAAAAATTTGTTTTTTAATCTCCAGCCTTTGGTCTTACCGAAAGGAGACCAAAGGTGATTGAACCACTTGTTGGAGTCAGATTTATCTTGTGATAACGCCGCTTCCAGCACTCGCGTAACTTTTGTGGATAGACAACAAACTGGTCGTTCACTAAACTCGGGATTAAAAATCCCTTAAAATCAGCTTCTGGATTGCAAATCCAGAAGAGCAAGTCATTTATAATAAATAGACACTTGTCTGGTGCGCATCTGTGATGCGTATCTATTTTAGGAGCATTTGCAATGCGTTTTATCCTTATTAAGTGCTTTGATTGTTGTGTGACCTGTACCTGAACCGCGTTGCAAATTGAAAATCCTCGATTCATCGGGGCGCTCGTAGTAAATAACATATATTTGCGGATTTAAGGTAAAATGCGCGCTAGTTGGCTAGTAGATTTAATCTTTTTCAGGCTTTTTTGGGCGAAGAGTAGTAGATACTTTTGGCGTAGCGGATGATTGATCAGGGAGCAAATCCCTTAATTCTGGAATATCCATTACTCTTACCCAATCAGGCAAAGCAGACCACCAAATGTAGGTATTCTGTGTGATTGCTTGCTTTTGGAGTTCTTGCAGCGTAAATGGGCCAAACTGTTCTTCCCCGTCTGAGTAATAATATTCCGTCATTGCGAAAACATTTAGATCGTCAAGCAATATACTTGCGTATGCCAACTAAATTCCTCGGCTTGCATAATATTTTAAGAAAATATGCGCATTTTTTAGTGCTTTCCTGTTATTTTTGAATAAAAGCATTAAACAATTGAATTAATACAAGAAACCACTCCCTATGGCAAATATAAAAATCATACGTAACGGGCTGTTCTTTGATGGTACGGGGGCTCCCGGCAAGAAAACCGATGTAGTGATAAAAGATGGCAAAGTAGACCAAATTGGCCCTGCTTCAGCAATAGAAGGTGCCCAAGAAATAGAGGCCGAAGGTTGTTGGGTAACTCCGGGCTTTTTGGATATACACACCCACTACGATGCCGAAGTAGAAGTAATGCCAGGGCTGGAAGAGTCGGTGCGGCACGGAGTTACTACCGTAGTTTTTGGCAATTGCTCGCTCTCTAGTGCAGTAGGTACCCAAGACGATATCTTAAACCTATTTAGTCGGGTAGAAAATATGCCCATGGATATTTTGCAGGAGTGGATTGATAATAAAATTACCTGGAAAACCACGGCGGAGTATTATGAGCATTTGGATAAATTACCAGTAGGGCCTAATATTTCGTCTTTTATTGGCCATTCCAACATCCGTATTGCCGTAATGGGGCTCAACCGTAGTCTGACAGTAGCCAAGGCCAATCAAGAAGAGATCAAAGGCATGCAGCGCATCGTAGACGAAGCCATGGAAGCTGGGTATTTAGGGCTGTCCATCGATATGTTGCCTTTTCATAGAATGGCCAAAGGAGAGTTCAAAGGAGTGTCTGTTCCTTCGCAACAGGCGCACCCTCGAGAGTACAAGCAATTGGCCAAAGTAGTAAGGCAGTACAATCGAGTGCTACAGGCAACGCCCAATGCGATGGATCGCACCTCGGTGATTCATTTGTTGGGCATGACCTCTGGATGGTTTCGCAAGCCCTTGAAAACCACCGTAGTAGCTGCACTGGATACCAAGTCAGACCAAAAAGTACATTGGTTGGCTACTACTATTGCCGCTTTTACCAATTCAGTGTTACGAGGAAATATGAAATGGCAGGCTTTAGCCGAACCATTCTTGAATTTTGCTGATGGACCCATTACCCCAGTACTAGAGGAGTTTCCGTCGGCGGTGCAAGCCATTGGGGCTACGGTAGAAGAACGTAAAGCAATGTTTGCCGATCCTAAGTTTAGAGCTTGGTTTCGCAAAGATTGGGAAGCTAAAGGCGAAGCAGTTTTTCACCGCAATTTAGACGATATGTGGATCTTGAAATCGCCTGAAGCTGATCAAATTGGGAAGTCTATTGAGCAAATTGCCAAAGAGGTAGGCAAAGAACCCATAGAAATGTTTATGGATTTGATTGCCAGCTATGACCAGGATTTTCGCTGGAAAAGCGAAGTAGCCAATCATCGCCCAAAGCAACGTTTGCGCTTGCTTGCCAGCAAACAAACCATTCCAGGGTTCAACGATTCGGGGGCACATAATGTAAATATGGCCTTTCAGGATGGCGCCTTGCAAATGCTTAAGCAAGTACAGGCCAACCCTGAAGTGATACCTTTAGAAAAAGCCATTTATCGTTTGACCAAACTACCCGCTGAATGGTTGGGCCTCAAAGCCGGAACACTGAATGTAGGCGATCGAGCCGATGCCGTAGTGATTGATCCTAGTAAGCTACAAACAAATTTGAGTGCACCTATTGAGGATTATGACGAACGCCTGGGGGGAGCTTATCGTATGGTAAAACGTTCGGATGGAGTCGTGAAAAATGTCTTGGTAGGAGGAGAGGAGGTATTCACGGAGGGCAAGTTTGCCAAAGATTTGGGGAACCGCAAATATGGAAAGTTGCTAAGGTCAACCCATCGATAAAAAATTATAAATTGTACTTTAACGTTTTATTCATAATTCACGTTATTACCTAGAACTTAGTTTAAATACATTAGACTGTTTTGTAGCATTCGTGTTCATTATCGAACTATTTTATGAAAAATGCTATAAAACAGTCTTTTGAGTTTTTTCCCACCACAATACTTTTTAAACATACACTTACAAAACCAATCGGTTTTACCCAGCTGTGCACCAAGTAGTATAGGTAAATAATCTTCGTGCCATGAAAAACAAGTACAACTTAGTAACAACCCTTTTATTATATTTAAGCATTACCCACGCCGCATTGTCACACCCGGCAGGTTATAATTATTACAAAGTAGTAACCATTGATGCGACACAAGTAGCAGGTGCCTCCAATTTTACTGATTTTCCGGTTTTAATTAGCATAACTGATCCTGATTTGAGACACACCAGTAGTGGGGGAAAAGTTGAAAACCTCAACGGAACGGATCTTTTGTTTACGCTTTCGGATGAAACTACCGTCTTAGAACGAGAAATTGAGCGTTACAACAGTGCTACCGGACAACTAATTTGTTGGGTAAAGGTACCAACCCTGATGGCCGCTACCAATACCGTGATACATCTATACTATGGCAATGGCTGTGTAGCTACTGCGGCAACAAATGTGTGGACAAATAACTATGCTGCGGTACTTCATCTCAACGAAGATCCTTCAGGAACAGCCCCACAAATGCAAGACAGCTCACCCAATACCAATGCTGGGACAACCCAAGGCAGCATGCTCACTGCCAATTCGGTGGCTGGGGCTATTGCCAACGGAGTATCTTTTGACGAAGTAGACGATGCAATTGCAATACCTGACTTTGACTATACCAATGCCAATGCTTTTTCGGTGTCGTTTTGGTTCAATGTAGCCGACAATACCGGCAATAGCTTTCAGTATATGTTTAGTCATGGAAACTTTGGCGTGAACCACTCACTAAATATTTACTTTGGGGAGGCCTCATTGGCTTTTGCGGCTGATCAAAATATGCTGAAAACGATTTTCCAAGATGCCAATGATGCCACCAATACCAATGGGCATGATGCTGGAAACACCTTGGCAGATGGCAATTGGCATTATTACACCTTTTCGGTGTCAAGTCCAGGAAACCCTATAGTATACATCGATGGTGTGGCAGTAGCTAATATATCGTTTCAGGGAGGGCAAACTTTCGATCCTACCAGTAATATTTTTCTTGGGGCAAGATCAGACCTGAATACTACACGCTTTTATGGGGGAATGCTGGACGAACTGAGAATATCAAGTACCAATAGATCGGCTGATTTTATACTGACCGAATACCGCAATCAGTCTTCTCCTAATACCTTTTACAGCATTGGGTCTGAAAACAACACTGGCGATGCTTGCTCAGCTTTGCCCAGTGAATTATTAGATTTTGAGGCCTCATTGAGCGAAGAGCCCAAAGTAACCCTCACCTGGAAAACTTCTAAAGAAATCAACAACGATTATTTTGATATACAGCGAAGTGCTGACGGACGCACCTGGCAAGCCATTGGCAGAGTAGCCAGTAAAGGCGTAAATATTGCCGTAACCAACTACGAAACGATTGATAGTGAGCCTCTATCGGGCAAATCGTACTATAGACTAAAACAGGTGGAACTAGGCGGTAAAGCTACTTTTTCTGAAATTCGTTCGGTGAATTTTACGGGGGTAGAAATTATTAATTCTTATCCCAACCCTGCTACTACTACGCTTACCATTCAGACAAACTCTTCGGAAACAGACACTGGTAGGGTGACCTTGTACGGTATTTCTGGCCAAGTTATGCTTACCAATCAATTGAGCATTGAAAAAGGCGTTAATACATTTATCTTGGATATTAGTCGTTTTGCCGCTGGAACATATGTGTTAAAGGTGCAAACTGCTAATGGAGAATATTTTGATCAGGTAAGAGTGCATATTAGGTAACACGTATTTGGTGCAATGCCATTGAGTGAAGTACAGTTTTTAAAAAATGAATATCGAACGTCGATCAACGAATTTCGAATGAAATCAAACTTTCCTGCCTTTGGTCTTACTGAAAGGAGACCAAAGGTGATTGAACCACTTTTTGGAACCCTGTTTATCCTATGATAAAATTACTTCCAACTTGCAAGTGGCTTTTTGGGTCTCCCTTTGCTAAAACCTAAAAACTGGGCGTAGGGGTGTTTTCACAATTAACTTATAAATTCAATCTTGATGATCTTTCTCAGAGTATGTTTAAATTTTGTCTTCGAGGGTAAAAATGGTGGATTTTTTGTGCTGATGAAGCATATTTTTAAAGGAATAGCCAAAGCTATTGCTGCAAAAATTGCTAAAATCAGTGCGTAAAAGGCACTTTTTTAGTCCAGATTATAATTTTTAAACATACTTTCATATGAAACAAACTTTGGTTAAATTGATTGAAGATTATTTACCCGCTAGCGAATACTCTTCTTCTGAGCCAGAGATTGTATCACAAAACGATTTAATTGCTTTTGAACAAGCAATCAAGCAGTATTTTATGGGATTTTTTACGCCCGGCTTTGTCAATACTCGCTGGCAATTACCCGCCGATTATCAAGCATTTTTGAGTTTAGGGATTAGAATTACTTACACTTCAGATGGTGCGTTGGAAGAAGACATTTATGCCTATGATCAGGTGCAAGAAGCTACTACCCAACCCTGGTATGATTTCGATATGGATGAATTGAAAAAACGAGTTGAAGCCAACCAAGTATTACAATTTGATACCTTGTGGCTCAATATAGGCTGGTGGGGCGACAAACACGAATATTTCATTTGTTGTGATCAGTCCCATCCATATTTTGGGAAAGTAGTAGATGGGCACGATAGCACCCCTTGGGGGAGTGCTTATTTTAGTGAAGATTACAATTCTTTTACAGGTTTTTTGGAGGCTTTGCTCCAAGAAGAGGAAGACGAATATTGACTAAAAAGGCAAAGGATGTGAATCAGATCCACATCCTTTTGCTTTATATAAAGATAGATTGAATAGGTGCTATTGTTAGGTGTATTTAAGCAAGGGCTTCTTCTTCTTCTTCTAAAAATAACCATTGCACCCCATTTTGGTACTCGTTAAAAGTTTGATATTTAAACGAATAGTCAGCCTGGGCAATTTGTTCGTTGATAGAACGCATCGCCTCGATGTTGTCAGCATCGGGAGAGTTGATACGAGCAGCTCTAGGGCGTTCTGGCATTTTTTTACCTTTTTGATGGGCGATTTCCAAGAACTCTTTTTTAAACCAGCATTGGTTTTCTAAAGATATAGCCTTGTGCTTACGGGCATCAATCAAAAAACGATGAGTTTGCTGATCTGCCATTAGGTCGAGTGCACTGAGCCATGCGGTACGGTAATCTTCAGGAAACAATACTCCCCGAAGGGTTAATATTACGGTATTGATAGTGTCGTCATATTTTACTGAATACATATAGTACAGGGTCTTTGAGATGAGGGTAGAGGAACCATTAATTGGGAGACGTAATGTTGGTCAATCAATGTGTACATTACAAGCCACTTTTATTAATATACGAAAATTATATGGCTTTAGTCAGTTTTTATAGGATAATTAATGTTTTTTTATGTATTTGGCAAAATTTTACAACAGCCTCAGACTACTCACCTTCGCTAATCTCACCCCAAATAGCTTGACTAACTTCCTGTAAATCATCGGGGTTTACGCCAACTAAAATGCCTCGTTGACCTGCATTTACAAAAATCAATTCTTGTGTTTTGGCTAAAGTGTCAATAATCACTGGATAGGCCTTTTTCATCCCTAATGGAGAGCAACCTCCTCGGATATAGCCTGTCAATCCTTGAATATCTTTCACAGGTACCATTGCGACTTTTTTATTACCACTTGCTTGTGCCATCGCTTTTAAGGAGAGCGTTTTATCTCCTGGTACTACGGCCACCCATATTCCGGTTTTGTCTCCCTTAAGCACTAGAGTTTTATAAATAGCGGCGAGTTCCAATTGATTATCAGTCGCAATCTTGGCTACATCCAGGTTTTCTGGATCGTATTTGTATTCAATGATTTGGTAGGTTTTCTGGTGCTTTTCCAGCAGGCGAATTGCATTGGTTTTTTTGGTGGCCATGGGCAAATAAAAAATCTGAGAATTCAATGATTGGTTGAAAATAATTGATTCTCAGATTGTTTCAAAAATTAAGCTTCAAAGTTATGGAGTGCTAAGTTGAGCGTAGCACGGGTACCGCACTTTATTTACGGGCTTTGAATAAGAGCTTAACTTCTAATGGCTGACCATTGTTGTTTTGGATATTTACATTGTAAACATTCGTTTTATCACAGGTAAACTTTATTTCCGAAGCATCTTGTTCGTTTTTCGTGTAGGCCACTTCCTCTCCGTCTTTGTTGGTGATGGTAAGTTGGATATTATTTTGGTCAAGTTCCAAAGGCTTGTCATCATGTAAGATTTTGACGATATACTCGGTGCTTTTGGAAAAAATGTAGGGTAGTTTGATCTCACGTTCCTGGACATCTTTTTTCTTAAACAACTGTGCATATCCATCTTCTCGGATATATGGTTTTATGATTTTTGCTCCAGGTACAGGAGCAAGCCCTGTTTGATCTTGCTTGGGATCAGGTGACATTTCTTTGTTACAAGAAAGCATAACCAAGCTGAGAAATAAAACAGGCATTAAACCCAAAAATTTAAATAACCTCGTTCGATCATATGTGCTAGCGTATAACATATTGATACGTGTTTTTAGTGATTTCATAGAGTTAAAGTTATTGGTAAGATGTAGTGGGTATTGTTTCATTTTACTTTTTTTTGAGGATCACAAATTGTACTCGGTTGTTTCTAATCTTCCCAAACTCAGTATCATTTTTTGCTGCGGGTTGGGTAGAACCGTATCCTTTGATCAGGAGACGTTTTTCATCAATGCCTTTGTCTTGTAAATACTTTTTTATGACCTTAGCTCTGCGCTCTGACAATGCCTGATAATCTTCCTCTTTATCTCCCCAATTGGCAGTATGTCCAGCTACCATCAGCTTTATTTGAGGGTATTTCTTCAACAAATCTACCACCTCATTAAGGTAGAATTGAGTGGCGGCATTTTTCACTTCATCATTCTTGCGAAAGAAATAGGCCGAAGAAGCCAATACCTCCTGCTCTTTTGGGGTTAAAGTGAATTTTGGTGTCAAAGGAGTATCTATTTTGGCAGGTTCTTCAACTATAGTCAACCTGGGCAAATTAGACACTTGTGGTGGCGGCGATTGCTTTGCTGGTTTTGGTGAGGCCTTAGGCGTTTCTCTAGTTGTTTCTTCAACAATTGGTGGTGCTGTCCTCAGAGAAAGCCGAGCTTCGTCAGGAGCAGGCAATATCTGCAAGGCACTGTAATAAGGGCGAACAAAAGCCAGTAATACGAGTGATGCCAATAGTATCGGAACAGTTAGGGTAAACTTTAGTAATTGCGCATGTTTGTACTGGTTTGAGTATATCATTTGCACCCTTTTTTTAAGAGAAGTCAAGGAGTTAAAATGGTTGGTAATATGTAATGGATACTTTTTCATTTGAATGATCATTTATTCCAAATATCTACTCCGATTCGAGTGGAACCTTTTTCTGCTTGAATACCAATGGTGTAGGTGCCAGTTTTGAGGCAACGATACATAAACCCCATTCCTATTTCTCCTTTCGGGTTTACATTATTGGCCAGGCGTTTCTTGTTGTGGTACAAAGTCATGATTCCTGGTTCCTTAGCACTATATTCCCAAATGGTAACCCCATACACTATCCCTTTTTGTAATTGTACTTGTCGTTGACCGTTTTTTTGTTCAATGGTAAATTTGGCCACTTCGGTTGGTCCATAGCTTTGTCGGGTTATATGGTGTGCCATTTGGCCAGGGCGAAAGTCTAAAACCTTGAGGGTGTAGGTTCCTTTTTCAGGAATGATACATCTAAAACCAAAATACGTTTGTCCCTCTTTTACATTGGTACTAATGATCATTCCGTCCTCGTTTAATAACTGGACTCTGGGGTAAGTTTCGGATTCCATTTTCGGAAAGCCAAATCCAGCATACTCCCCTTTTTTAAGTTGCAGTATTATTTTTGGCGATTTAAAATGATATAACGCATCTCCATACCAAAGTTTATCATGTGCCTGAGGTTGGATTTCCAGCATGTTACTAACTACCTCAGGGTTGGGCTGATGAAACCAAAGAATCACTTGGTTTCGAAATACAAACAGCGAGTAAGCCAACAAAAACAGCATAAGCAAAGTGCTATACTTGAGCAAACTAGCCCGGGACGAAGCCCTTTGATAAATCATCTGAATGCGACTCTTAATTTCTTTGGTGGCATTCAATTGATTGGCAATATGAATAGGGTATTTTTTCATACTTATTTGCCTCCTTTGTCTTTAAAAAATATGGCAGCAACTAATCGCTTTTCCTCATCTCCTAAATCGTCTATTTTGATATAATAAGTGCCTGTTTTATTAAATTTATAAGCAAAACCCTTGGCTGGAGTATCTCCTGTTTGGTTAGAGGCCAACAGTTGTGATTTGTCATTAAAAAGCTGAAAGTCAAAAAAGTTTGCCGTATTGTATTCGGCAAGTATAAAATCCACAGTTTGAGGTTCTTTGATTTCGAAGTACCACTCTTTGCTATTTTCTCGAAAAGCCATTGAAGTCACCGAGGCAATGTTGCTGACGTCGGTATTGTATTCTTCGCTCAACAATGTTGATGTAGGGGCCAGGTTCATGGCTTGTTTTTGGCAGGCTAGCGTTAAGAGTCCTAAAAACATAACCCCTAAAATACTGGTATATTTCCAGGTTTTTACTTGAGCCGATCCTTCTTTAAAAATCATATGAATACGGGTTTTGAGACTAAACGTATCATTGAGTTGATGGGTAATATGTAATGGGTATCTTTTCATCTTATTCAGTTTTTATATGGGTAGCCATGATATAAAGTGTTTTTTGATCTTTTAAATCATCCAGGCGTATGTAGTAGTTGCCAGCCTTACCAAACTTGTAAGAAAAACCTATTGCGTTTTCGTTACCTGTGTAGTTGGAGGCCAGAAGTTGATTATCCTCATTAAAAAGCTGGAATTCAGGCCAGCTTTTGACTTTACTAGTTGTGAGTATAAAGTCCACTTTTTCAGGTTTTTTGATTTCAAAGTGCCACTCATGGTGGTTTTTAAAGAAGAACATGCCTTCTCTTTTGTCTACAATGCCCCTAATGCTGCGCAATGGGTGATAATCTTTGGGTAATAGCGTAGACAATGGATTTAAGTCTTGAGGCTGCTTTTGGCAAGCCATCACCACAATCCCAAATAATAATACTACCAGCATCCCAGTATATTTCCAAATCTTTACTTGAGCCGAGTGCTCCTTAAAAATCATTTGGATACGGGTTTTCACCCCTAAAGTGTCGTTGAGTTGATGGGTAATATGTAATGGGTATTTTTTCATCTGATCTTACTATTTGGTAGCATAATATTCTACAACATTGAAAATAGTACTCTTTTTATTTGTTAAAACTTCCAAGGAAACATTATTGATATTTGAGCTTAGGATCACAGACCTGAACTCGCTTATTACCGTGCTAAAACCAAAAAAAGTTTGATCACCACATTCATTACTATTTATCACTTTATTTGAACTATTTATTAACATGATTTTCCTAAGAAATAGCCAAAGGAAAGCCTTTGGAGTCAAAAATTGCCTGATCGTATACAATTGGTTTTAATTCTTTCGTAGTATGCAAAGAGAACACTTTCTAAACCGCGTAATTGATCGTGTCCTCACGGCTAACGTTATCCAAAATGTCTAGCGGTATGGATCTACACTTATGATTTTTTGAAAGCAAATACAACCTTTGGAGGAACTTGTTTTGGATCAGCTTCAATGACAAAGGTGTAGTTACCAGTTTTTTTGCAGAGATAGTTAATCCCCCCGTAGTATCGCCCTCTGGCAAAGCTACTGACAATCCTTTTGTCTCCATTGTACAACAAGACCTTAGAGTGATTTTCTTTACTTTTTACCAGGCGAATGGTATACATCATCCCTTTTTCGAGTTTCATAACTCTAGTTTCTGTCTGACTTTTAGGGTTCATTTCTTCTATCAGTTTAAACCCCTTTGGCAACTGGGTATACATTGGTGAGGCTTTTTTTTGTGGCTCTGGAAGTGCGTTTTTGCTACAGGATGCCATAAAAAAACATATAAAAATAGCTAGGGAAGAAACGCTCAATTTCGCTAATTGTATTTTAATAGTTTGGTGTTGATTGATCATTGCAGTTTGTGGTTTAGGGTTAGGCTTGATTTGCATCTAATAATTGACTCACTAATAAGTCACAGTATTCTTTTTTGTCTACTCCCTTGCTAATCAAGGCGTTGTCGGCCAAATACTCGTGTACATTTTTGATAGACCTTTTGTAGAAAATGCATATGGGGTTAAACCATAGCACAATGCCCAATAGCTCAAAATAGATCACATCCAGTGTGTGGTGTTGGCGTACGTGGGTGATTTCGTGTTGCATTACTTGGGCCTTTTTGTCTTGATCAATAGAGGTGTATGCATTCCAAAAAATCAGATTACCAAACGAAAATATAGGCAGGTCTTCCAGATGTGTTTCTACTACTTTTTGCCCATTGATGCGTTTTATCCCAAATTGTTTGATCAGTTTTAAGATAAAAAACAACGATCTTAAAAAGCGGAAGATGAAGAAACTCATACCAGTAAAATATGCCCCCCACAAAAAAGCCATCCAGGAAAAAGGAAAGTCAGATTTCTCAACTACCTGAGTTTGTGCTATCTGAGCATCAACTGGGGGGGCGACTACTTGCACATAAGTATCATAAATCGTGGTTTGTTGTACGGCCTGAGTAAAAACCTGAGGAATGGGTAATAAAGGAATACCAAAAGCCAGTAAGGGGGTAACTAATAAATAAGCTCGGTTCCATTTGAAAAAGGTTTCTCGCCGCAGCAAACTCCAATAGAGCAAATAGAACAAAGCCATGAGAATACTGACTTGTACAAAATAGTAATTGAATAAAGTGTTCATGGTAAGTTGGATTGAAAAGTATGCTATTTATTTTTTTTGTCTTTTTTTTCAGTACCAGGCTGCTCTTGTTGTTTCTCTTCGATCAATCCCATGATATCATCCAGTTCATTGATATCTACCTTGTTCTTTTTTACAAAAAACGATACGAGCTTAGAAAGTGAGCCATCAAAGTATTTGCCCATCACATCTTTTACGGCAAACTCGCTATAGTATTCCTCAGTTACTGCTGGGGTGTAGCGATTAGAGTTACCGAATTTTTCGTGTGCTACAAATCCTTTTTTCTCCAATACATTCAAAACCGTAGCTACCGTAGTATACTTGGGCTTTTCATTATCAGGTTCCGGGAACTCAGCAATGATTTCTTTGACAAAAGCTTTTTTGAGCTTCCAAAGTATTTGCATGATTTGTTCTTCGGCTTTAGTGAGTTTTTTCATAAAGTTATTTGGTTTCGGCGATGATGATGCAAGTATAATACTATTTTTATAGTAACGAAACTATTTAGATAGATTTTCTACTATTTTTATAGTAATAAAAATGTAAGAAATTGTATATCAATGAATTAAATTTTTTGATAAGAAAGCGATTAATACAAGGTGGCAGTGACACCCAGCGAAATACCCCAGGCACTTTGGTTGTTTTTCCAGAAATCTTCCTGATTCCAAAACTGAGACTGGAGCAGTTCTAAGGTAATGGCTGAGTTGCTGTCTAAGTAGTACTCCAAACCAATGGTTAGGCGAGAAATTGGAACATTTTTTCCTTTATTCTTGAGATTCAACACCGTGCCGTTGAGTTCAAACTCAGGCACATCATAAAAAGATACCCCGCCCTGTAGAAGCACAATCCACTGGAGTTTGTCCCTACCAAAACGATAACCCACCCCACCAATGAGATCCGAAAAATTGACTTTGCCCTCAATCACATTGGTTAAACCAGTAGGGGTAATCTTATAAGTAGCTCGGCGGTTGTCATAGTTTAACCGAAAGTAAAATGAGTCTTGAGTCTTGAGGCGGTACTCTATGGCAGTTTTGACCATGACACCTCCTGAGAGCTCTTGTGAGCCATAATCTACATACCCAATCTCGAGCGATGGTAGGAAAATACGATAACGAATACCTTTTTTATTTTCATCGTTGTCTTGGGCAAAGCTGCAAAATGTAGTACTGAGTAATAATACTAGAATAGTAATGATACGCATATGATAAAATATTTAAGAGTAAAAATTGGAGACAATTGCTATTGATAAAAAGCGCCAATTTAACTAAAGATGAGTAATTCAGGGTAGTTAATTTAAGTCAAGTTTTTTATCCTGTTGTTTTCTTAGATAAGAGCTTGTTTAAAATTCATCTATTAGAGCTTTTAAGCGATATTTCTGCTCATGTATTGTTAAATTTATCGTCAATAGCGCTGCTATTCACTCAAAATTAAACGCATCTGAGCAAAAATCTCATCACAAAATCTTCTAAATACGAAAATCTAAACAAGCTCTAAACCAGCGAGTGAGATGGGAGCGAAGCGTTTTTTATAAGTTGAATGATTATTTTAAATTTAATTGAAAAGTTAAGTGATGAAAGCAAGCGTATATTCACAACAACTTTTGTCATCAGTAGTCCTAATATTTTATTCAAGCCGCATTAATGAAGGTGACGTAATTAGAACACGAATCATCACAGATTTGGCGGATAAACACAGAAAAAACCTGTGATGATCTGTTGAATCCGTGTTTCAAAAATAAATTACTGATAATCAATGTTTTGCGCAAACACGTCATCGGTAGTACTAATTTCCTGGAATCCAAGACACATCAATGTAGATGACAACTCAAGGGCATTGCCGTTTGCGAAAAATTGTGGTGAGGAATTGAAAAATTTTACCGCCTTGAATCCACAATTTTGAAGCAATCTTTTAGGGCTGCATTTCCACAATTTCCTAAATTTTTCATCAATAGACCTAATTTTTTGGTACCCAAA
>DMXI01000114.1 GCA_003483885.1 Microscillaceae bacterium | reverse complement strand
TGTTGCGTTCATCCAAAATAACACCCTTTTTATGCTGTTGGGCAAAGTAATAACGGTTAAAGGAAGTGAATCCACCACCGCCCGTATTGGGTATGTATACATAAGCCAGCTTACCATTAGAGAGTTGGTCTACTTTACGACGATTCCCTTCAATCCAGTCGGCAGTTCGAAGACGATATTCGCTTCTGGTAGGGATTACATTCACCGTTTTAGGGGCTTGCTTGGGATCAGAAGCTACACTAATCTGAATGGTTCGCCCAGCCGTTTGCTCAAATAACTGATAAGGGTTCATAGGAGCTTTCAAGGGTTGGCCATTTACCGCCATTAGGTAATCACCGGCTTTTACACCCAAACCAGGAGCTGCAAGGGGCGCACTCAAATTAGGGTTCCAGCTTTCTCCATGGTATATTTTGGCAATCTTGTAATAACCTTTGTCTACTACTAAATCACAACCTAGCAAACCTACTGGTACATAATTGACTCTAGGCATATTGCCGCCAGATACATAAGAGTGTCCTATGGCTACCTCGCCACTTAGAATATCTACCACATAGTTTAAATCTTGGCGATGACGCACATGCTTAATCCAAGGAGCATACCAGCTATATACCTTTTTCCAGGGAGCACCATGTACATTGTCTACATATAAGAAGTCTCGCATATATCTCCAGCCTTCTTTGAAAATTTGCGCGTATTCCTGGGCAGGGTTTACCTTCATTTTGGCATTCACCTTAAGTGGTCGGTTGGCTTTTCCTGGCTTCCTGGCCGTATTGGCAATCACCCAAGCGTTTCCTCGACGAATCATCACGTGTTTGCGGTTAGACGAAACCACCGCACCTCGAACTCCTTTGCTGTATATGCTGGGCTTCATCTTCTTCACATTGTATTTATGCATAGTTAGGCCACGTTGGTTGGGAACAGCCTCCATAATAAAAACAGAACCCTTGGGGCCAGAAAGCAATGCTACATAGTTGCGAGCGGGCAATCTGAGCGCTACAATGCGTCGTGCTAACCCATCTTTGTCAATTTGGATGTTTTTAGTAGCTTTTTTACCAGCATTCCCTTTTTTGCCCCCTTTTTGATTGCCAGCCTTTTGGGCTTCTTCATCGCTTTTGGCCAGGGTAGGGGACTTGTCTTTCTTGTTGAGCACTAAACAATATAAGCTACGAGTTACCGAGGGGTCATAAGAGCTCATATCCAGCCAACCAGTTTGTAAGCCATAATTGGTGCTTGCCAAAAAGTAAAGATACTTGCCGCTGGCATCCCACACTGGGTCAATGGCATCCGCCATACCGTCGGTCAACTGTATTTTCTCTCCAGTTTTTACATTGTAGGCAAAAACCGCTTTGAAGTTGCTTTCCAGCAAACGTGCGTAACAAAGCCATTGGCTATCGGGTGACCATAGCGGATTCATTGCCCGGTTAGGGTGAGCATAACGATCGGTATCTACTTTTTTGGCTTTTCCACTAGCCAACTCAACAGACCAGATGTTGTAATCGGTGTCAGTATAAGCAATGTATTTGCCGTCGGGTGACCAATCAGGACGGAAATAGAAAGTTGGATTCGGTAATTTGATGGATTTTTGTTGTTTTCCTAATTGATCTGCAATGACCAATTCATATTCACCGCTTTTGTCAGAAAACCAAGCAATTTGATCTCCTTTGGGCGACCATATTGGATAACGATCTGCAGCACCAGAAGAATTGGTGAGATTGCGCCAAGAACCTTCTTTTTTAGGGAAGGTGAATATTTCGCCACGAAATTCAAAAATGGCTCTTTTACCATTGGGAGATAAGTTTGGATTTTGTAAGCCTCGCGCGGTTATGTTTTCCCAACGTGTTCTAGAATAATTCAAATCCGCATTGACTTGGATATTCAATTGTTTACTTTCTCCTGATGCAGGGTTTAGTACATGTAGATAGCCTCCTTGTTCGTACACAATGGCATCTTTACAGGCATCCAAGCTTTTGACATCAAACTGGGAGTGTTTGGTAATTTGTTTTTCGTTTTTGGTTTGAGGGTCAAACGACCAGATATTACTGGCATAATCACGCTCTGAGAGGTAATATACCTTATTTTGGAACCATACAGGGTCTAAATGACGCTCCTTATTTGCTTGGGGAGTTCTGATAAGTTCCTGGTTATTTAGGTTTAAAATCCAAATGGGCATTGCCTGACCACCACGGTAATTTCGCCATTCGGCATCCCAAGAAGTAATGGGTACATAAGCCATTTGTTTGCCGTCAGGAGACATTTCTCCATAAGCCCCTCGTGGAACTTTAATTTTGGCAGGCATTCCACCAGTTCTTTTTACTTTATAAAAAGCGTTGAGACGCGTAGGACGAGCTTCGCGCGTAGACCGAAATATTACTTGTCCATCGGGAGTCCAGCCTTGCACTTCATCTGCGGAAGGGTGCCAGGTAAGCCTTTGGGGAATCCCACCTTGAGCAGGAATGACATATACATCGGTGTTGCCGTCATATTGACCTGAAAAAGCAATCCATTGCTCATCAGGCGAGAAATGAGGCCTGGACTCATAACCTTGATGACTGGTAAGCCTGACAGCTTCACCGCCATTGCGGCTTGCCTTCCATAAGTCATTGGCATACACAAACACCACGTGGCTGCTGGAAATAGTGGGCTGCCTCAGCAGTTGAGTGCCTTGACTCCATAGTACTCCAGGCAGGAGAAGCAAGCATAAAGAAATTAGAGATGTTATTTTTCGCATGAGATAACATATTAAGTTTGAAAGAAAGCACCATATTTAATGCAAAACCATAATAAAGCTTGCTTGTTTGCTTTCCAAGCATTTTAGCAGTGTTATTATTTTTTTAGCAAATTCAATAAAGATGACCAACATATAGGAAAGAGCCTATACAGAATTTTGCTCAATATATGAGCAACACTGTTGCTACTGAGGTGAGCATTGGGTTTTGAGAATTTATTTATAGAGATGGATTTTATCGTTTATGGGTTTTGCCAAAGAAAAGGGGAAATGTCGCTGTATTGCAAGCCATAGGCAAATACAATAGTTTCAAATAATTTTGAAAAAATCGACTTGTCGATCACTTGTAGCAGTTTAGGCTAATTTTTAAATTCTAAATAATTCAATCCCAGCATTCTATGAAAATACAAATTACGTCTTTAATTCAAAGTTATATTTGTTTTAGACGTAATTTATTTCCTATAAACCCTATACATTACACAAAACATATATCTAAGCTACTCTTTCTTAACAATCAGTAAACAAATACCTACGAATAAATGCGCTCCAATCTTTTTCTTTTTTTCTGTTTGCGTGCCTGCATATGGCTATTCATGCAAAGCACGTCATCAGTCCATATTGTAAGACCATTATTTACTCAGCCTACACACCATTGTGTGTTGTTTTTCAGTAATGTTTACTTTATAAGCATTGCTAAAAAGTATTCCATATTTCTTGACTAATTTTTAGTTTTTTTTCGATACTGTCTAGACTTTGTCTAGAACCTTTTTCGGCCATCCCCCTTCCTTTCCAAGTATTAAAGACTACATCAGTCACATAGACTAATTAACAAAACACCTAACCAAAATCCGTAAACCAATGCATACCTCAATAGTGTTAAATAAGCGCTTGCCATCTATTATAAACCCCTCAAAATCAATATTATACACTTTGTCAGAGATTTATTTCCTCTAACCAATCTCAAACACACAACAACAGGAAAAGGCTACAGGTGTTTCTACACATCTTCCAGTGGACTTTTTTACCCTTTAATCACAATAATTATCACTTTTAACATCATCATTTATGCAATCAAAATCTCAAAACAGCAGTGACCTTGATATAAATCAGGCAAACAAGGCACAAACCACGATTTCCTCAAAAACCAATACTAACCCAATACCATTCAGGCTAAACAACGCCCTATTCAAGCGAAGCATAAGCCGATACAGGCTAAACAAAGACCCATTCAAGCGAAACACAAGCCGATACAGGCCAAGCAAAGGCCCATTCAACGGAATACAGCAAGCAAGCCCTCGATAGGTGACACCAATGAAGCCCAAGTAAAAGCCAACGTGAGTGCCATTATGGGAACAGATGTAACTCATGCACAGGTCAATTATAATTCCAGCAAACCTGCCCAACTTAAAGCGGAAGCATATGCTCAGGGCAATACAGTAGAAATAGCCCCTGGAAAAGAAAAGCACTTGGGACATTAGTTAGCGCATATTGGGCAACAGCAACAAGGAAGAGTTACCCCTACTACCACCATTCAGGCAAATAATGGAGCAGCCAACATCAACGATGATCTCAAACTGGAAAAGGAAGCCGACATTATAGGAGACCAGGCCCAAAACAGCAAGCTGTCTGGGCAGACGAAAGCATCACCTTCTTCAGGCGCATTGCCAGTAACTCAAACCAAAGCAATCCAATTAGTAAAAAAGGCCAAAAACTGGAAAAAGGATAATGAAACTGCGGAAAATAAGTGGCAACAAATTAATAATTACATAAGACAGATTAGAGATGGTTTGATCAGCCTTTCGGACAAGGCAGAATACGAAGAGAGGCTAGATAAACTGGATAGTCAAACCGTCGACTATAATCAATGTGACAATTTTATTACTAAGCTACATACACTACGTGAAGAAGTCAATCTTGCTAAAGAAGAAGAACAAGAACAAGAACAAGACAAAAGTAAAAAGAAAAGAAGTCGTAGAAAGAATAAGAAGAAGAATCATAAGGAAAAAGACCAAGAGCAACCACAAAATGATTCTAATCACAATGAAAAGAACAAAGAATACGAAGCTTACAAGGCAAAACTAAGAAATAAGGAGAGAGCAACGTTTAATCGCAAGATAAAGGAGGTAGAGAATAATAATGATGTAACCCAAAAACATAAAAACTATGGTAAGTTTAAACAAGGTCTAGGCAAAGATTTGGGTGAAGTGACTGACGTATTGGATAAACTGATAGATCAATATGCTGATTTTAACCTCCATATAGGTAAAGGCACTTTGGAAGACCACCATTCAAAAATTCTTAACCAAATTCAAAATGTGATGGACTCTTATAAAAATACGCTCAGCTTTCTGAATGATAATGACAATGACCACAAAGTAAAAACCAAGATATCAGATGCTAACAAAAAACGAAATAAGCTACACACTGTCGAGGAGTTAATAACAAGGATACAAAACAATGCCAATACTCAAAATAGTTTATTTCAGCACTTGGCCAAACAAGGAGATGTAAATGGGCACAAACTGACAGCTGGGCGTATGGATAATTTTTATCCTATTCAAGGCACTAATGACTATGGGGGGGCTTTGCAATTACGTATTAATGGCAATCCTATAGCAGCTTATGTACATATCCATTTTAACCGAGGAACGGGTGTAACTTTTGCTCATCTCAAGGCTAGTCATTTTGACTCAGGCAAAGCTCGAACAAATACATTTTACGAAAATAGTTATTTACTAAAACGCTTTGCCCAAACTCCCTTTAAGAAGATTAAGGCAAATAATAATACTGGAATTGCGTTTAACAGTACAACATTGGCCAACTACATTGACGCTAATGGTGGCAGCGTATATATTTAATATAATTTTATAAAATACTGCTGAGACTAATGACACAGGTTACTAGTAGGTCGGGTTTTACTAGCAACCTGTGTTTCTTATCAAGTTACTTATTTTCTTCTATAAAAATACAGCTCAGCAGGCACATTATGCCTTTCTTCGCTCAAAGTATAAAACCCCTCTCCTTTTACCCCCCAGGCAATGGCTTCTCCTTGTGGCTCTGGTACATAAGGCACGCGCTTAGGGGTGGTTTTAAGCAATTCTTCGATGGATTCATTCCCACTTTTCTTCCAGTAGTAAATGTTACCATAGTCTTTAAGCAATACTTCTTTGCCATCTGGCGAAATATCACCTGCCACAATCTTGTGCAAGTCCAGTGTTCCTACCCTTTGCAAAGTATTTACCTCGGTGGTAGATTGAGGATAGGATGCTACATATACTCTTACTCTTTCCTCACGCTTAGTCACGATGTATATGTTCTTAGACACCGGATCAATCATCATTGCTTCAGCATCTCTATTGCCATCAGGGTACTTGAAGCGAATGGTTTCAATTTGCTGTTTATCAATCGTTTGACGAACAGGTTCTCCATCAACATTTACCTTAGGTTCTGGCAAACGATAAATCTTTTTTTCGTCGTATTGGGCTCTATTATCTCCTATTTCGCCTATATATAAATAATTTACCCCCTCTTTGGGGCCTGGCCCAAGGGTGATGTCTTCCCAGTCACGGGCTTTGATGCCTTTGAGCTTAAAAACGCCCAAACTTCTTCCTGATCCATCCAATAAAAATAGCTTACTCTTGCCTCCACTATCATTGTGCGTCCAAAACGCATCCACGTTATTTCTACTGGCTACCAAACCCGATGCTTCATCTATTTGGTCATTTTCTAACACCCCATTGCTGGTAGATTGGTCAAATGCTTGACTTAAGGGGATTTTTGTGTTTGCTGCTTCGCCTGGGCCCTTTTGCTGTTTGCAGCTGGCTCCGCTAATGGCCCAAAAAACAACCAAACTCCATAATATCTTCCTCATGATACAAATATTCTAATGATATCTATAATAGTTTTATCGCCGAAATTATACATTAATTTAATGCATCTAACACAATAGAATCATTTTTGTTTGATTCGGTTTTAAATATGCAAAATTGAAAATATGAAAGAATTACTAGAAATGTTTGAGAAAACTTTTGAAGATCAAAAGTTAAGCAGTGCTGAGCGAAAGGCTCTTACCCAAATTATACGTGAAAGTAACCTTAAGAATAATCAGGTAGGTTTTCTCAGAAATCAAGTTTTTGACATTGCCCGAGGTGCGTTTAAGTCATATCCAGCCCTTCAGGTGATAGATTGGCTGGAACAGGCCAATAAGCTACTCCTTAAATCAAATGCCAACCTGGGTGACAGCCGTTCCAATGAAATATACTTTAGTCCCGGTGATGCTTGCCTCAATGCCATCAATCATGCTTTGTCCAAAGCCAGGCAAACTATCAATATTTGTGTTTTTACCATTAGCGATAACCGAATCACCAACAATATCATTGCCTGCCACCAATCGGGAATCAAAGTGAGAGTGATTACCGACGATGATAAAACTCAGGACAAAGGCTCAGATATATACCAAATGCACCAGGCTGGGATTCCAATACGCACCGATGAAACCCCCAATCACATGCACCATAAGTTTGCCATCATAGACAACGATACACTCATTACGGGAAGTTACAACTGGACACGTAGTGCCGCCCAGTACAACCACGAAAACATCTTTATTACTTACGACAAAGGATCTCTTAAATCTTACCAGGAAGAATTTGACAAGCTGTGGAAGGAATTTATTGATTACCAATAGTCAACTCCTATGGTTCAATTGCTCAATCGTAGCACAATCATGTCCACGCAATCCTGCAATAACAGAACAATTGAACCATAAGCATCAGATTTAATAATTAGGTAATGTGTTAACTTTTAAGACTCTCTCCCGCAATCCTTAGTTTTGCATCTTAAAACATTTAGGAGCTGAACTGCTTGCTTATTGGGAGAATGAAAATAAATATCTATTTAAAAGTCACCATATTTAGTTTAGTATTGGTGCTGTTTACTGGGTTTGCGCTATACTGGGTCTCCAAACAAAACACAGAAGAATCATTAGAATCTCAGATCAGTCTGAATCTGAAAAACCAGTCTGATTACATTATCAACAGCATAGATCATTTTATCTTTGAGCGTCAGTCAGATATTCGACATATTGCTCAAGATCAGATATTTTTAGACCCTGCAACCAATCGCCAAAGAGAAAAAATCACCCATCGCTTATTGAAAATAAAGTCAGAAAATCCTTTGTATGAGAGTTTTTCTTTCTTCACTCCTCAGCGCATCCGAATTGCTGACACTAAAGGGCTAAAAATTGGCAAACAACATAGCTACACCAAATACTGGACACAATTGATGTACAAAGAAGATGCATTTGATGTTTCTTTGTCGGAGTCTTTGGGTAAAGTAGTGATGCACTTTGCTCAAAACATTAGAGATGAGAAAGGTAACAAAATAGGCGTTGTGGTATCCCGGATATTGATTAAGCGTTTATATGAAGTATTCAGCAACGTGATACCTCGATCTAATGAAGATTTAAAAATAGACTTGATAGATACCAATGGAAGGCTCTTGTACTCGAGTAGCAATCCGCAAGATGTCTTAAAGAAAAAACACCCTAAGCTGGCTATTCTCAATACTTACTTATGGGGTGGCGCAGGCCCCAAGCTCAAACAACATTCTTTTGAAGCCGATGGAAACATCTTTTTTTACCGTCGTCAACCCGGCTATCTTACCTATACTGGTAGTGAGTGGGTGTTGGTGACCAGTATTCCCAAAACAGTCGCCTACACCCCTGCTCAAAAACTGCGCAATCGCTTGTTTCGCAACTCTATCCCAGTCATTATTATTGCCATCATCATTGCTTTGCTTTTTGGCCACTACTTTTCTCGCCCTATTGTGTTATTGGCCAAATTAGCTCAAGAATACGGAAAGGGGAATTTTTTGGCCAAAATCAATTTTAAATCAAATGACGAAAGGCAATTTCTTCACCGAAGTCTTACCTGGATGGCTACTCAGCTTCGTTCTAAAATAGAAGAACAAGCAAGTTTGAATGCCAACCTGGCTCAAAAAGTAAAAGAGATTGAAGACCAAAACCAGGAGATACAATACCAGCGAGGTCAAATTACGGCCAGCATTTCTTATGCTGAAAGATTACAAAAGGCTTTGTTGCCAACCAGCGGAAAAATCAAAGAAATCCTTCCTCAATTCTTTGTGTTCTTCAAACCTCGTGACATTGTATCAGGAGATTTTTATTGGGTAAGCAAAATTACTCCTAATCAACCTTCACTTACCTCGACACAAGCCGAGCATGATAAAATTGTGATCGCAGCAATTGACTGCACTGGGCATGGTGTTCCAGGAGCCTTTATGAGTGTAATTGCTTACAACTTGCTATATCAAATTGTAGATGTAGAAAGAAACACCGATCCAGTAGTTATACTACACCAACTTAATAAGCGCATGAAGATTTTGTTGCATCAAAACGAAACTTCACACCTTGCGACTGATGATAGAGTAACTGATGGTATGGACTTATCACTTTGTATTGTAGACTTGGCTGCCCAAACACTGGAATTTGCAGGAGCCAATCGTCCTTTATTTTTAGTGCGTAACCACCAAGTAGTAGAGTTTAAAGGTAATAAATGGTCTATTGGAGGGGGAATTGATTATTTTAATAATCGTACGCAAAGAACCCACGATAATGAGCGACTACAGGCCGCCACCATAAAACTCAAAGCAGAAGACACAGTCTATATGTTTTCTGATGGTATCATTGATCAGTTTGGTGAAACCACTCAATTGAAATATACTACTAAAAAACTGAAAGCGGCTATCAGCCAAATACAGGAATTGCCCTTAAATGCCCAAAGAAACATCCTGGCAAGAAATTTATCGCAATGGCAGGGTAATGAGCCTCAAACCGACGATATGCTGCTGATGGGCTTTAAATTCACTGAGGAAGACTTTCAGAAAGCTCGGGAAGAAGCCAACAATCATTACGTTAAACAGCATTTATTGAATTAACCTTTCGCCACAATTTTGGGATTGTAGGGTTTAGTGTTATATTTGTGAATACACATTCACAAACGTATGCCTCGCTCAACAGATACTCATCAATTAGAAAAAGTAAAAAAGGTTGCTATTCAGCTTATTGTCGAAAAAGGCTATGAAAAAACGACTGTGGCTGATATAGCCAAGGTAGCTGGAGTGGCCACTGGGTATATTTACCGCCATTACAAAGGTAAACAAGCGATGATCCAGCAAATATTTGAAGAACGTAGCCTCAATTTTGAAAGAATTGTAGATGATATATTGGTTCAGCATACTGATATGCAACAGGTTATTGAGAAGTATGTAAGCGAAGTATTTAAAAATGCCAGGGAAAACAATGTAGTATATCGTTTTATGTTTTTGATTGCCCAGGAAAAGATTTTTGGCAAATCTGGTAACAGGCAACAAATCATTGAAAGGGTATGCAACAAAATCTTTGATAAAGGAAAGTCGCAATTCGCCAGTACTATCAATGCCGAGATCATTCAATTAGTATTGCTTAATCTCCCCCAACAGTTTGTAGAGTATAGGATAAACGATGCAGGCGAGTTCAATAACATTTCTGCGGAAGACGAATATAGGATACTACAAATATGCAAAAGAGCGCTTTTAACTGAGCGTTAAATTTTTTTAACCTATTTGTGAACATCTATTCACAAATACAATTTTACATAACAATATGACAGATCATGCCAATATATTTGCCGGGACCTGGCAACTAAAATCTTTTGAGTACCGAAATAACCAAGGAACCGTGATCCATCCCTATGGAGAAGACGCTGTAGGGTATTTGATCATTGGACAGGACAACTATCTTTCAGTTACATTTGCAGCCGCAAATCGTCCCAATTTTGTTGGTGGAGATATGGCAAATGCTACCAAAGACGAAAGAAATGAAGCTTGTAGGAGTTATTTTTCTTATGTTGGAAAGGCAAACTTTATTCCTCAGCAGGAAAAAGTTCAGACTGATGTAATGGTAAGCCTATTGCCCAACTGGACTGGCAAAACCCACGAAAGAACCATTGATTACGATGGTGAACACCTTTCTTTTGTTACCCCACCAGACATTGTAGGAAAAGGATTTTCGGCTTATTTAACATTTGAGAGAATACAGAACAAAGCTTAAAATAAAAAAAGCCCTGATTTTCAGGGCTTTTACATTTTTAAATCATATTAAGCATCTTTCTTCTTAGAAGCGGTTGTTTTCTTCTTGGCAGTAGTTTTGGTTGCCTTCTTTTTGGGAGCAGCCTTTTTCTTAGCGGCAGGTGCCTTTTTGGTAGTACTGGCTGTTTTCTTGGCACCTCCTCTTCCTTTTTTCTCAGGAGTTTTTTCGGCCAGTTCTAGGCATTCCTCCAATGTGAGCTCCTTTGGATCTTTACCCTTGGGAATTTTCACATTCTTCTTACCTACTTTGATGTAAGGCCCATAACGCCCATTGAGCACTTGTACCTCTGGATTCTCATCAAACGATTTAATAAACTTCTCAGCATCTGCCTTACGCTTGGCCAAAATGAGTTCAATGGCTCTTTCGGCAGACACTGTGTAAGGATCATCCTCTTTCGCCAATGATACAAATTTACCATCGTGTCGTACATAAGGTCCATAGCGCCCCACATTTACCTGCATAGGTGATCCTTCAAAATCTCCTACCTCACGAGGTAATTTGAAAAGTTCCAGTGCCTCTTCTAACGTGATCGTTTCTAATCGTTGATTTTTGCGAAGGCTGCTTCGCTGTTTATCTTCGTCGTCATTATCACCTACTTGCACATAAGCCCCATAGCGCCCAAACATGGCATATACTTCCTTACCATTTTCAGGGTGCTCTCCTAAGAGACGTTGTTTACCTAGCGTAGAAGCATCTACATCGGCAGTCACTTCCACTTTTTCGTGAAAACCTCCATAGAAACCCTCAATCATTTTGACCCACTCTTTTCTTCCCTGAGATATTTCGTCAAACTGCTTTTCTACATTGGCAGTAAACGAATAATCCATGATGTTGTCAAAATGCTGAATAAGGAAATCGTTGACCAAAATACCTACGTCGGTAGGAAACATTTTCCCTTTTTCGGCCCCGGTAATTTCAGTCTTGGTTTGTTTGTTTATTTGATCAGCCTTGAGGGTAAAAAACTGATAAGCCCTTGCTTTTCCTTCTCGCTCGGCTTTTTCAATGTAGCCACGTTTTTGAATAGTGGAGATGGTAGGTGCATATGTAGAAGGACGCCCAATGCCCATTTCTTCCAGCTTCTTTACCAAACTAGCCTCAGTATAACGTGGTGGATGTTTGGTAAAACGCTCAATGGCATTCATAAAATCCAGGTTTAATACCTGACCTACCTTAAGTGGAGGTAGCATACCCTTGGTGAGTGCATTTTCTTCCTCATCATCCTCGTTGTCCGAAGATTCAATATATACTTTCAGAAAACCATCAAAGGTAATCACTTCTCCTTTGGCTGTTAAGAAAGGCATCTCTACTGCTGGGTTGGCAGTTTTGTTATATTCTACTGGGTCAATCTCCACCGTAGCAGTGGTACGCTCTAATTGCGCATCGGCCATTTGAGAAGCAATGGCTCGTTTCCATATCAACTCATAGAGTTTTTGCTCGTCCCGGTTTGCTCCTGCATTTTGTACATCAAAGCTAGTAGGGCGAATGGCTTCGTGAGCCTCCTGAGCGGTAGCCGACTTGGTTTTATATTTTCTTTGCTTGAAATAATTGGCTCCAAAACTATTTTCAATCGAGCTTTTGGCAGCTTGTATGGCATCATCTGACAAATTGGTAGAATCTGTCCTCATATAGGTGATCTTACCTGCTTCATAAAGCTTTTGGGCCAGGCTCATCGTACGCGATACCGAATACCTCAATTTCCGACTGGCTTCCTGCTGTAGCGTAGAAGTAGTAAATGGTGGTGCAGGTGATTTCTTTCCTGGTTTCTTTTCCAGCTTTTTAATGCTGTAAATCGCCCCAACACATTTTTCTAAAAATTCTTGGGCAGTTTGTTCGTCTTTCAGTTTTTTGGGAAGCTCAGCTACTAATTTCTTGCCATCATCCAGCAAGAACTCCGCAACCAGCTTAAACGAAGACTCAGGCACAAACTTCTCTATATCCCTTTCGCGCTCTACTACAATTCTAACAGCGACCGATTGTACCCTTCCTGCTGATAACCCTCCTTTGATCTTCTTCCACAATATAGGCGATAGCTCAAACCCTACCAATCTATCTAGGATACGACGGGCTTGTTGAGCATTTACTAAATCTATGTCGATGCCTCTTGGAGATTCTATTGCTTTGGTAATTGCTTTTTTGGTGATTTCCCTAAAAACAATTCTTTTGGTGTTTTCGGTTTTGAGATTCAAGGCTTCTTGCAAATGCCAGGAAATGGCTTCTCCTTCCCTATCATCATCAGTAGCAAGCCACACTATTTCTGCTTCTTTCACAGACTTTTTCAGGTCAGCAATCACTTGCTTTTTATCATCAGAAACCACATAAGTAGGCTTAAAGCCATTGGCAATATCAATAGCATCGTTTGATTTAGGTAGGTCGCGTATATGACCAAAACTCGATTTTACACTATAATCTTTCCCCA
Organism: Microscillaceae bacterium; assembly: GCA_003483885.1. Taxonomy (GTDB): domain Bacteria; phylum Bacteroidota; class Bacteroidia; order Cytophagales; family Microscillaceae; genus Microscilla. The sequence continues at coordinate 660 of DMXI01000114.1, read as the reverse complement.
AATACCCTTCAATTGTCTTTGCCTTGGCTGGTGACTCTACTATGACTAGATTTTTTGGCATAATTAAGTAAAATGTGATGATTGATTACTCACAAATATGATTTATTTTTAAACAAAAAAACAAAAGCAATGCTAAATTAAAGATAATTTAAAACAAGAATCTTACATGAAATCGTATGCAATGCTTGTGCATGTCTATAATCGTAATTTGCTTGAAAAGGTTGTAACATCGTCAAAAAAGCCTTGATTTTTTGTTTAAGCAAGTAAAACGGCTAAAAATTAACATTTTAAACAAAGAAAACTTGATTGGCTAGAAAAAAAACAACACAAAAAAGGTTAAATCTTACACTATATCGCCACTAACTGCTTATAATTGTCAGGAAAAATTAAGTATTTTAAACAATACAGGCACAAGTCTCTCTCAAACCCCTGATATGAAAAAACAGTTATTGTTACTAAGGCATGCCGAGGCTCAGACCTTTGCCCCAGGCAAAACTGATCACGCCCGGGAATTAACTCCTTATGGTATTGAGCAAGCCCAGCAAATGTCTCAGCAGTTGACCGAATTACAATGCTTTCCAGAGGCCATCTATGCAAGTAATGCGCAACGCACAACTACCACTGCTGAAATTTTTGCCCAAAAATTGAATTATCCTGCAA
>DMXI01000360.1 GCA_003483885.1 Microscillaceae bacterium | reverse complement strand
CTTCTATGATGTCGCAGGTAGTGAAGTATTTAACAAAACTAGTAGTTACGGCTACGATGGTGTATACCTTACCTGCTTCTAACCCCATGGTAAAAAATCAAGAACAAGTCGCCCATACGCCAAAACCAATTACCCAAACTACCACCATTGCAAGTGTAACAGAAAACACCTCACCCCCCCCCACTTTGGAACCAAAGCAGCCAATACTCAAGGCTCAGGATACCCCTCAAGAAGTGAAACAGGAACCAAAGCCTAGTCAAGAAAAGGCTAATTTACCTGCTTTGAACCCTAATGCAAAGACGGCTCAAATAAAGTCTGACAATCAGGATACCCGCTTAAAAGTTTCCAGACAAAATCCATCAATAGGAGTAAATCAACCAAATCAGGTTTTAAAATCATCTAAAACACCTAAGGGTAATGATTTGGCAAAAAACAAGGGATCTAAATCCAACACTTTCTCAAAACCTCTACAAAACAATAGGCTTTTGGGTAATCAAAAAGTGGTTGTTTCTAGAAACAACACAGTAAGTAAAAACAATGCTTTAGCGAAAAAACAATCGCTACCTAAACAAGTGGGATCAACCCCTAAATTGGTAACTCAAGCTAACCAAAAATCATTGGGAAATCATACTCAAAAAATGAATCAGCCAAAAGGGAATAAACTGGCAGTCGCTGCCCCTGCCACCAAGGTGACTTATCAGGTACCCAATACGTTGGCAAATATTGGCTGGACTACTCTCCAAGACACGAGTATTTCTAATGCTTATTGGGTAACTCATTTGGATAGTATTCAGGCACACACTAAACAAGATGCCATTGAGCAGTTTTGGAAAGAAGTGGCTCGCTCACAACGTCCGCGAAATGTGTTTGAAAAAGCGGGTCGTTGGTTAAGAATCATCCCTGATCCACAAAGAATTGCCCAAAAAGAACTTGAACGGAGCCAAACCAAACAAAAAGACAGCACCCAAACTTTGGCTAAAGTACCCAAAACCCAAAAGGAATCGGCACCAGATAAGCAAGTATCTAAATCAAAGAAAAAGAATCGTTTTCTGGGAATGACAATGCCTAAGGTAAAGCTTGGAAACTTTTTGAATCGTTTTTTCAAAGCCAACATCCAAGACACCAATGCTTCAGTCAATCAGGTAGATACCACGTCTGTTCAGCCTAAGAAATATCCTATTCGGGAGCTTCATGTAGGTTTTGTCTATCCACTGAGTACCAATGGAACTGAAGCATATGACTACTCTAATCGCTTGTCTATCCATGCGCTCTTGGGCAGTGCTGCTGCCTTAGATGGTGTCGAGTTTGCTGGGCTTGGAAACATCGAAAAAGATTATGTAAAGGGCTCGCAGTTTGCTGGATTTTTCAATACGGTGGGGAATTCAGTCACTGGATTTCAAGCCGCTGGATTTTTTAATAATGCAGGAAGCGTAAAAGGGGTACAAGCGGCAGGTTTTTTAAATATGTCGGGAGTTGTAAAATCGAAAAAATATAGATTCAATCCTAAAAACGAAGCAGTGCAGGCCGCGGGCTTTGGTAACCTTAATTTTACGGATAATCTTCGCTTTCAAGGGGCTGGCTTCTTCAACATTGGCCAACAAATCGATGGTTTTCAGGGAGCAGGATTTTTCAATGTAAGTCGCAAGGTGACTGGGTTTCAAGGAAGCGGATTTATGGGAATTGCTCAGCAAGTAAAAGGTGCTCAAATCAGTGGCTTTATGAGTCTTGCCGAAAAAGCAGAGGGCTTGCAAATGGCTGGCTTTTTAAATGTGGCCAATCAAGTAAAAGGGTATCAAATTGGTTTTATCAACATTGCAGATAGCGTTTCTAATGGCATACCCATTGGTTTTTTGAGCATTGTCAAGAATGGCTACCGTCGTTGGGAGGCTTGGACCAGCGAAAGCTTGTATGCCAATGTAGGTTATAAAATTGGGGTAAAAGAGTTTTATAACATCTTTGCGATAGGGGGTCAGTTTTTACCTCAAAACAATCGCTGGGGATTGGGTTACGGTATTGGTACCATCCGCGACCTCAACGCTAAGCGGCAATTGAGCATAGAGGCCATGGCGTACCACATCAACGAAAACACTTTTTGGGAAGAGCGGTTTCGCTTGTTTACTCAAGTAAAGTTTCTGATTGGGAACAAAAAACGTAATTCCTGGCATTTTGGCCCAACACTTAACTTATTATCATCACAAGATGTGCCCGAGAGAGGTATTTTTGCCTCAGAAATGCCTTTATACCAATTGATAAACCGCACTACCAACGGGCGAAACACCAAATTTTGGATTGGCTTTCAGGCGGGTATTAGGTTTTAAAATTATTCTATTGCTTTATTGCTACATTGTTCTATTGTTCCGCAATGCGTCGCGAAACAATAAGCCAAAGGCGGAACAATAAAACAATAAGAGTAGCGGAACAATGTAATTATTTATTACAAGTGCTGACGAACAAACTCAGCGATCTCGGCATACGATTTTTTTGACTCAGGTAGGCTAGGGTTATAAAACATCCACACATGGGGCATGGCCTCGTATTCTTCGTAGCGAACTTGTACACCTGCTTTTTTGGCTTTTTGAACAAAATCCCGGTTTTGAAACACCAATGCTTCGTGTGAGCCCGCATAAATCAACATCGGAGGCAAACCAGTTAAATCACCATAATAAGGAGATATCAATGGATTTTTGGGGTCATGCCCCTGATAATACAAGGCAAAGAAAGGGTTGACCTCATCGGCATTGGCCAACATGGGGTCTTTGCCCTCGATACGGGCTATGTTGTCTTTAATGGTTTCGGGAGAAAGATCGACTGCTGGCGAAAGCCCCACAAAAGCAACAGGTAATGATACTTTATCTTCTTTGAGTTGTAACATCAGGGCCAACGCATTTTGCGCCCCTGCTGATTCTCCCATTAACAATATATCTTGTGAATCAAATTTATTAATCAAAGTTTTATACACTCCTACAATTTCATGGATGGCTTTTGGAAAAGGATTTTCAGGAGCTAAACTGTATTCTACAAACAACGCCTGTACTTTACAATCATCGACAATGCGGCTTACCAGATTTTTGTGTATCTCGATGCCTCCCATAATGTTTGATCCTCCGTGAATATACAGGATTACCTTTTCGCGGGTAGATTCTGGCGTACGTATCCAAAAGCAAGGAGTATCGGCCATTGTTTCTTCGGTGATGGTTACCTCGGCATCTATAGGTTGTGTTTTGATTTGGGTGCTTAAATTTTTGCGTAATGCATGAACAGCGGCGATTAAGTCCATAATATTTATTTTAGGATTAACATGTTTTGTCAAGTCAATTTTAAATATATACAGGATTTACCGCCCAATGCTGGAATTTTTTCTCTTTTAATTATGATAGTATAACAAAACCACGATGTGGCTAGCTAGCGCATTATCTAACCACATCGCCCTTACCAATTGCCTCCAACTACTCCTCGGTTTTGTCTTCAAAAAATGACCCATCCAAAAACTCTTGGGTAAAATGTTCTTTCCGTTTGGGTTGGGCAAACTTTTTTTGGTTAAACTCTTTAGATTTACCTTTAGCAATAGATAAACTTTGCCATTGATCTCCCTTGAGCATCTTGCCCAAAAATACCATCTGCCCTACGTGATAAGCATAGTGGGCCAACTGTCGATTACAAGCTTCCATAATGGTGTGTCCCATATTTCGGATGTAAATCGTCGTATCAAAGTTTTCGGGACTGATGCTATCCAACGCCGCGAACAAACTTTGCCAACCTTCCTCCCATTTTGCCTTGAGTTCGGTTAGATCTTTTATATCGGCTTTAAACTCACCATCACGATTACGCCATTCTTTTTCTCCGTCAGAAGTTAAAAAATCAGTCCAGCGAGAAAGCATATTGCCCCATAAATGCTTCACAATTACCGCAATAGAATTACTGGCGTCGTTGTATTGCCAAAACAACTCCTGCTCGGTGAGTTGGGCCATCGTGCGATCACCCAACATTTTGTAATATTCAAATTGCTTCTGGATGCTATCCAGGTAGTTTTGTTGTTGTGCTTGGTTCATGTTTTATAAATTTATCTTTTATAATACATGACGATAGAAGCCTTTTGAATGGTGTTGGTATTGAGATAATATCCCACCAAAGCGGGGCTTGCATTTTTGTCTAATCCAAGTTTGTCAGTTTTGAGCGCATACACTGTAATAATGTATTGATGAAACCCATGCCCTTGTGGAGGACATGGTCCACCATAGCCTGCTTTGCCATAATCGGTCACTCCTTGAATACAGCCTTTAGGAGCTAAACTTTTAGCCAAATTCCCAGCATTGGCAGGCAATTCCAGGATATTGGCAGGAATGTCAAACATTACCCAGTGCCACCAACCACTACCCGTAGGTGCATCAGGATCGTACATCGTTACTGCAAAACTTTTGGTGCCTTGGGGAGCGTTTTTCCAGCTCAATTGCGGAGAGATATTTTTGCCAATACAGCCAAAACCACTAAATACTTGCTTGTTGGTGGCTTGCCCGCCAATATCTTGACTTGTAAGGGTAAAATTCTGAGCCTGGGTAGCTTGAAAAGTGAGGAATGCAATACAAAATATAAAAAAACGATTTTTCATTGTTTCAGTCATTAAAGGTGTTACCATTTATTTTGTATTACAAAGGACGCCAATAATGCCTAGACACGATGTGCTGTGTGGTTCAAAGAATAAGTGATTTGGTTCACCTGATTATGTCTGCTGCTGAAACTCTTTAGGAGTGGCTCCATATTGCCCTTTAAACACCTGGATAAAGTGCGAAATGTTCTCAAAGCCTACTTCATATCCTACTTCATTGATGTTCTTTTGGGTGTTTTGCAGTAAAAAACGAGCTTCTTTCAACCGTCGGGTTTGCACCCAGCGAGAGGGGGACTCTTGGAAAATTTCTTTGAACTTTCGTTTAAAAGTAGACAAACTATAACCCGATAAAAAAGCCAGTTTCTCTACCGATAATGCTTCCTTGTAGTGTTCTTCCATTAGCTGTTGCAGGGTAAGGGCTTTTTTGTTTTGCAGGTTTTTCAAAAAGCTCAAAAACCGACTGCCATCACTTCCCTGGCACAACAACCAAAACAACTCCTGGAGTTTTAGTTTTAGTATCTCGTCAAATCCTACTGGTAATGGTTGATGAAAATAATTCTTGAGTGATTTGGCAAATGTAATGGTATGCTCCGAACTCGCTACTTTGATAGAGTTGATCCGTTGGCTTTCTATCGGTTGACCTGTATTTTTCAGCATCATCAAGGATAGTTGCTGAGCAATCTGGTCATCAAAAAACACCATCAAGCTTTCATAACGATTAATTTCAGCAAACTTTTCTGACATGAGATAATTGCCCTTGCTCAAGAAAAAGCCTTCACCTGTTTGGAGCCTCATCTTTTTCTCAGGAGCATATACCTCTTTTTTACCGGCCAGCAACAATACCAGTAAGTTACTATCAAGCTGTACATTGGCTTTTTCTATCTCGTGGGCATTCTGATAATGAATAACCTCAATGCCTACCCCCGAAGTAATTCTCTGTTCATATTGTTGAAAACTATCGGGTAAATTCCAGATTTGCATAATCAAAATTTAAGGCTAAATTCTTTCAAAATAAAACAACTCAAGATCCAAAGGAGCAAAACTGGCGTGCTGTAATTGATACTTGCCAGGTTCTAATTGAAAATATAACAAGTTTTCCTTAGGAATAGCTGGATCTGCCCCGTGTTCACAACTATTCATCAGACAAAGTTCACCTCCTGGCACCTCCAACACTTCCTGGTTTTGCCATTGTAATGTATCCCAATTATTTTCTAGAGCATCCAATATAGCTGAGTTATGCGCTTTTACTTGTAGTTCATCAAAAACCCAATTTTTTACAATCAAGGTCTGTTTTGCATCCCAGTAGGCAATCACATGTGGCGTATCTATTATTAAGGCCCACCCCTTTTCTTTTACTTTTAGTAGGGTCGTTTTATAAAAGGGAGCACAAGCTCGATCATAATCCGTTTTAGGATTGTCAAAATCAAAATCATCACAAATAGTAAAGTTGCCAGAAGGTATTTCCAGATCAGGAAACTCTTCGCCGGGTGCTGAGGGCAAATAATACCCCCACCAATCAGTCTTATATTCGCTAGGTATAATCATAGGTGGGCACTTGTAAAACCAGAACCAGGGCAAATAAACTTGGGCACTACTCATAGATACAAGATAACACTTACTACTCCAAAAAGCCACCTTCATAAACCCAAATCAGCCATTCATAAACTCGCCATTGAAACTAATAAGCATAATTCGGATATTTAAACAGAATCAACACCTCTAAAAATCAACAACATGCTACAAAAACTTACTCTATGCTTATTTATGCTGGCGATGTACCAATTAGGGTATAGTCAGATCACTCAACAACAATTAGCCAAAACCTTTGACGAATTACAAGCATTAGCTGCGCTTAAAGGAGAAAGGTGTGGAGCAGCTAATACTGTAGTAGGCGATTTAGACGGAGATGGTGATGTGGATGGCATTGTACAATATGTTTGTACCAGGCATGGAGGCAATATGGTGGTACGTACTGGTTGGACAGTTTGGATCAACGATGGGAAGCAGCTCAAGCCAGTACTTAACGAAAGAGGCTTGATAGGCACTTGGCCACGAGCTATCAGCAATGGGGTGATTTTGGCGCGCTTTGACAAACACAAACCAGGCGACGCTAGTTGCTGTCCGTCTATCAAGATTCCTAAAAAATATAAATTGGTATTAAAAAAACTCGTAAGTATTCAGTGGTATGAAATCGAGGAAATTAAATGATCTAACTCATTTAGGCCAAGCTTTGCCACAATTCAATGGCTTGGTCTTCTTGTGCGCTCATTTCTTGCTGCTCAGCTTCGGTTTTATCACGGTAGCCTAGCAAATGTAAAAGTCCATGAGCCATTACTCGGTTTAATTCTGTGTCGAAGGGTACATTAAAAATGGCGGCATTTTCACGCACCCGATCGATGCTTATGAAAATGTCGCCTTCTATCATTTGACGTTCTTCAGAATTATCAAAAGTTATAATATCAGTAAAAGTATCGTGGTTGAGATACTCTACATTGATTTGGTGTAAGTAGGCATCATTACAAAAAATATAATTAAGCCCTACAATAGTAAACTCAAATTGCTGAGCGATGGCATTGAGCCAGTGAATGTTTTTTTCTTCATCGGCGAGCGAAAACTCAATTGCTTCTGCAAAAAAATGTACGTTATGCTCCGACAAAGACTCTTCTGAATCTTCAAAACCTACACTCATACATTGATTACACTACATAAAACACCATTTCTACCCTTCTCCCCTCATCCGCAAAGTGTACCTCATCGCAAAGGTTTTTCATCAAGAAAATTCCTCTACCACCGGGCTTATTCAAATTTTCGGGCGCTGTAGGATCGGCCAGATTTTGGTAATCAAACCCTGGGCCTTCGTCTTGTACAATAAATTTGATACTGTTGTCGATCAGTTCTAATGACAAAAGCACATTTTTGTTTTTATCTTCACGGTTTCCGTGTCGAATGGCATTGTTCACTGACTCCGTTACGGCTATCATAATGTTGCCATAAATGTCATCATTGATGTTGTGCTTTTCTTTAGCATTGTCAATAAAACTCTCGACAATCCTGATATTTTCTACCAAAGAAGGTATTTTTATCTGAAGAGACGTCATACTATTAAGTATCTAGTTATCTATTTTTTCGAAATACTCATCTACTTCTTTTTTGTAATAAGGTGACAAAGCAGGAGGTATTGTTTTCAATAATTCTATTTGTTT
>DMXI01000110.1 GCA_003483885.1 Microscillaceae bacterium | reverse complement strand
TAAACTTTCATTCATAATACATGAGAAACAAGTGTCGATTGATTTAGTTCGCTATTGGTACTTTGCAAGGCTCAAATTATATAATCCAAGGAATATTTTGTAAATTTGATTACAAATTGAACACAGTGTTCATTTTTATTAATTTCCCTTTATGCATACCCACAAAACCTATATTCTTGGAGGTGCCCAAACCGACTTTAAGACCAATTGGCATCGCCAGAACAAAAACATATACCATTTACTGCAAACGGGCTTTGAGCAAGCCATTATCACTACCGATCTTGCCCCTGAAGACATACAATGTGCCCATGTAGGCAATTTTGTCGGGGAGCTTTTTGCCCACCAAGGGCATTTGGGTGGTTTGTTGGCAAGTATGCACCCAGCTTTGGAAGGCATACCTGCCGCCCGACACGAAGCCGCTTGTGCCTCGGGGAGTATGGCTATTTTGGCCGCCATGCGCGACATTGAAGCGGGTTGGTATGACTTGGTATGTGTAGCAGGGGTAGAACTCATGCGCAATGTTGAGGGAGCCACAGCAGCTCATTACCTTGGGTCGGCTGCCTGGGTAGGTCAAGAAGCCCAACAGGCTCAGTTTCCCTGGGTTTCGTTGTTTTCGGATGTGATGGAGTATTACCAGGAACACTTTGGTGTACAAGAAGAACATTTGGCGGCTATAGCGCAAAACAATTATGCGCACGCCCGAAAGAACCCCAACGCCCAAACCCGTCAGTGGGAGCTCCCTCCTCAGGCATTTGGTACCGATGGGACATTTAATCCTATTATTGAAGGTTGTATGCGTAAATCGGACTGTAGTCGTATTACTGATGGTAGTGCGGTGGTTTTTCTGGCTTCCGAAAAATATGCGATCCAATATGCTCAACAACGTGGTATGGCCTTGAGTGAGATTCCGTACATCAAAGGTTGGGGACATCGTACTGCCCCTATGCTTTTGAAGGATAAGCTCAAACCAACCCTGACACAGGGTGCTTATCCTTTTCCTCATTTACAAAAAACCATACAAGATGCATTGCAACGGGCACATCTGGATTCAGCACATCACTTGGATGCCATCGAAACACACGACTGCTTTACTATTTCGGAATATGTGGCCTTGGAACATTTTGGGCTCACGGCTCCTGGGGAGGCATGGAAGGTAATTGAAGATGGTTCGATTGCATTGGGGGGTAGCTTGCCCGTAAACCCAAGTGGTGGATTGATTGGGGCGGGACATCCGGTAGGTGCTACTGGGGTGAGGATGTTGCTGGACGCTTATAAACAGGTGAGTAACCAAGCGGGAGATTATCAGGTGGACAATGCGAAGAATGTAGGCATTTTGAATATTGGTGGCAGCCTGACTACAATGGCGAGTTTTGTGGTAGGGAAATGACCTTAGTTAATTATGAATTGATGAATTATGATTTTTTAATGGTGAATGTTTCATTGCTTGATTGTTCTATTGTTCTATTGTTTCGCGATGCGCTGGTTAATTGTTAGCTCCTTCGGCTTCGCTCAGGACAGCGTTTTGCAAATATGAGAATACGCTTTTGGCTATTAGCTTTTTGCTGCGCTTTGCGCCATTTTTCATTTTACGTTTTTCATTTTTAATTTAACTCCGCTTCGCGCAACTTTTCACTTTTAGTTTTTCACTTAATAAACTCCTGACTATGAACTAAAAACGATTATACAAACAATAAAATATTGCACAATGAAGAATGATATTATGAATTATGCACTCGAGATGGCCAATCCTTATTTATTGGGTGCGTTTGCTCCAGTGTACGAAGAAATAACCGCGAATAACCTCAAGGTAAAAGGAGAGATTCCTAAGGATATTACCGGGGTATACGTGCGTAATGGCCCCAATCCTCGTTTTGAGCCTCCTGGGCACCACCATTGGTTTGATGGGGATGGTATGCTACACGCACTCCATTTAGAAAACGGCCAGGCTACTTATAGAAATCGCTGGATACGTACCCAAAATTTTTTGGAAGAAGAGGAAGTCAATGCTGCACTTTGGCAGGGCTTGATGGGGCGTTTTTCGGCCAATAAAGATCGCCCCTGGAACCGGGGAGTACCTTTGAAAGATACCGCCAATACGGCAGTGGCTTACCATAATGGCAAGTTGCTGGCAGGCTGGTATATGTGCGGTGATTTGTATGCGCTTGATCCTATTACGCTGGAAACCAACGGGGTGGAAGATTTTCAAGGTACTTTTGATGCCAAAGCTATGGCCCATGTAAAGGTAGATGAGCATACCAATGAGCTGTTGTTTTTTGATTATGAGCTTACCAAGGCTTACATTGCTTATGGGGTGATTGACCATAGTGGTAAGCTGGTACATTTTACCAAAGTACCCACTCCTGGCCCGCGAGTGCCTCACGATATGGCCATTACTCAAAATTACTCGGTGCTGATGGACTTGCCTTTGATTTATGATCTGAATGTGATGGTCAGTAAGGGTAAAGCGGCTCCAGTTTTTAAAAGAGAGCTACCCAGCAGGTTTGGGGTTATTCCACGCTACGGGCAGGCTTCGGAGGTGCGTTGGTTTGAGGCCAAGCCTTGTTACATTTATCATACGATCAATGCCTGGGAAGAAGGGGACGAAATTATCATGGATTGTTGCATCAATCCTGAACCTACCCCTCAACAAGAACTTCCCAAAGGGGCTACTCCTGAAGAAAAACTCAATGCTTATTTGCGCTTGAAGGCTCATTTGTACCGTTATCATTTCAATCTCAAAACGGGACAAACCAAGGAGTATGCGTTGGATGATCGCGGAACGGAGTTTCCTTTGATGAATAGCCAATACCTGGGGCGTAAGTCTAGGTATGCGTACAACCAGCACCTTGATCTTTCGGAAGTATTACGCTTTGATGGTATTGTAAAATATGATACCGAAAAGCAAACGTCTCAAACGTATTGGTATGGGGAAGGTAAGTTTGGCAGTGAATCACCTTTTATTCCTAAGCCAAACGCTCAAACTGAGGATGATGGGTATGTGGTGAGTTTTGTGACTGACCAGCGCAACGATACATCGGAAGTGGTCATTTTGGATGCCCAAAACATAGAGGCGGAGCCATTGGCTACTATTGAGTTGCCTCAACGAGTGCCGGCGGGGTTTCACGGTTGTTGGGTAGCAGGAGATCGTTTATTTCACGATTAACTTTTATTATTTTACCATAAAAATGCTCATATTCTACTTATCGTTGATGATAGGTAGAATATTTTTTTTATTATAACCCTGACTTATGTGCAAACCTGACAAAAAATTTATGTTGTGCACCTGCGGGGAGGAGGTGAAGTATGTAACCCGTAAACGCTCAGTAATTTCTCCGCCTCTTGCAGAACCTGTGTTTCCAGATCATTTTGAGTTAGTCTGGTCTTTGTATAAACTAGGAGTTTCTAATCTCATGGGTATTTTTATACCACCAAAAGAGGCATTGAGAGAGGGTTTGACGGATAAATTTGTATTAGAGGAGTTAAATGGGCGTAATTGTTTTGATTTTGACTACACGCCCTCAGAAGAGGATGGTTTGATCATCACTGACTTAAAAGACGCTGATCATCCAGTGATGTCTTTTGCCTTTTCTGAGGGTAAATGGATCATTCGAAGTTTGGCTTCTTATGTCTTTTCTCGAACGCTTATAACCGCAGGTAAAGTAGGTTTTGAAGTAATGGATAACGAAAGTTCAACAGATAAAGCTTGATTATTATGTGCCAGCCCGACCAACACTTGATGTTTTGCACTTGTGCCGATGAGGTAAAAATTAAAACGATTAAAAATCGCTATGGGGATACTTATACCCAAAAGGTGTTTCCCAAGTACATCCAGTTTATTTGGACGCTCAGGAAGCGTACTCCCCAAAGTGGCATATTAGACGGAATGCTGGAGTTACCTTCAAGCCATTTGGGGAATCAGTTGACTCGTGATGATGTATTGAAACAATTGAATCGGCGAAATTGCTTTGATTTTACTTACCAACCTCAGGAAGGTGATAACCTCACGATTTCTTCTAATCATAAGATTGCGGGTTATTTGTCTTTTATCTTTGAAAACAATCAGTGGGTACCAGGGAGTTTTAGTCCTTTTGAGTACCAATTGAAAACCTTCGAGGAAGGCAAAGTGGAATGTAGAGATTAATTTTATTTCTGGAAATTCACAAAAATTTATATCCAATGAACCTATCAATTACCCCTGTAACCAAACAAGAATTAACGCTTTTACAAGAAATTGGCCAATCTACGTTTGTGACAGCTTTTGCGGCCATGAACACTCCAGAGGATATGGATGCTTACCTCAAAGAAAAGATGAACCTGGCACAAATCACTAAGGAATGGGAAACTCCGGGGAGTGATTTTTACTTTGCCCGTTTTGAGGAAGAAATTGTAGGGTATTTGAAACTTAACACCGGAGCCGCTCAAAATGAACAGCTTCCAGAAAGTTCGTTAGAAGTAGAACGTATTTATATCACGGCTCCTTTTCAAGGAAAGAAGCTTGGCCAGCAATTACTCAATTTTGCCATTGATAAAGCCCAAAAACAAGGGTTAAACTTGGTTTGGTTGGGAGTATGGGAACGTAATGAGGGTGCCCAAAGGTTTTACAAAAGAAATGGTTTTGTGAGTTTCTCAAAGCATGACTTTTACCTGGGGAAAGATCAACAAACCGATATTTTAATGAAGTTGACCATTGGGGATCAATAGTAAACTTCAATGTGACAACTTGGTAGAGATTTTGGCTGCGACGTTTACCATTAATCATCATTTTTCCTTGTGAATAAAGAATAACTTGGTATCTACTTGCGGCAGCGTCCACTGGCCTTTTTGCCCCAATTCTTTCATGAGTTTATCTACCTTACGCACAAACTTTCGGATATTATTAAAAGGCACGGCTCTTGGCTTTTTTTTGAGCTGATCTAACGGCTCGAAAAAGTTTTCCCAATGCACCATGACTACATGCTGGGGCTGCAAATGATGAATCAATTCCTGGGGATACTTTTTCACGTATTTGTAAGAGGCCACTCCCAAAACGGCCACATCTATGGGGTGTTGGGCTTTGAGAACAGCAGGTATAAAACCATTGGGAGGGTTGCTGCTAGAGGTTTGAACAAAGACTCGAAAATCAATATTTCCTTGGGTGTCCAACAGATCAATTAAGAAGGAATAGGTTTGTCCTTCTTTGAAACCAGCCAGTTTTTTAGGCCATTGGTCTTTTGTGGCTTGACCTCTAAAAAATTTAATAGACATACCAAAAAACCGGGTATGGGGTGCGTGGGCATTCACCACTGGATAAACTCTAATGGCTGGGTTTCCCAGATTATATCTTTTGCCTATTTTTTGGTCGTTAGTAGCTTCCGTCTTATCGACTTCCTCGATTTGACTTTGCGGAATACCCGCCCCACGTAAATAATGCCCCATACTACAACTGCCAATAAAACGGGTGTTTTTGTGATCCAACAATTTCAAGCCCCATAAGGTAGGCACATCCATTAAATGATCGTAATGCGCGTGGCTAATCAATACCGCTTTGATAATCCCGTCTTGGTCTTGGGCTTTCCCAAACGCACGTTGAAAATAACGTTGAACCGCACTGGTATCGGGCGTTGTTTTCTTGAATAGAGTACTCGCCAAAGGACCTGGATTAGAAAAAAATGGATCGATATAAATGGCTTGTTGCCCTTTGCGGATGAGCATCCCTCCTGCCCCAGTATAATGCATCTCCAATACCGACTTGGTAGCGCCAGATAAAGCCTTTAAGCGAATAGTATCGGTGGTTTGGGTCAGGTGTCGAGTAATTTTTTTGCCTTGCTTTACCCCTTTGCAGGCACTCACGGCGAATAATATAAACCACCAGTAGTTTTTGAATTGTTTCATAACTTCGGCAACAGTCATAGGTGTTTGGGTAAATTAAATACTCTTAAAAATGTTTAGGAATTATAATTCTTTTTCCTGTAAAAAGAATGTACTTTAGTCACATAACCTATTAAAACCCACGTATTGTCGTAAACAGAGGCAATTGGCGAACAAACTACTTTAACTTATGATTTAATATTTACTTACGTTTATTGGACTCGCATTATCAAAGTAATTGTACTACTAACACTATTAACAAATGGAAGAGAAAACTAAGAACCAGTTGAACAATCAAAGGCAGGCGCAGGTGCCCCGAACACCTAGCACGGTCAAAATTGAGGTACGAACTCCTACTCCACAAGAATACGCTCAGTTAAGAGAGGCGGTACACTGGAGTAAACTAGACTTGAAGGCCATTGAAAGAGGCTTACAAAATTCGATTTTTTCGGTTTGTGCGACTTACGAACAAGAAGTCATTGGATGTGGCCGAGTGATTGGGGATGGAGGCATTTATTTTTACATTCAAGATATTATTGTAGCTCCAGCTTTTCAGAAACGAGGCATTGGTAAATTTATCATGAATGAAATCATGAAGTATTTGAATAAAAACGCTGCGGAGAACGCTTTTATTGGGCTTATGTCGGCCGAAGGGGTGATGGGTTTTTATGAAAAATATGGATTTGAAGAAAGACCCAGTAGCCGTCCAGGAATGTTTAGGACCTGGCAAAAAAGGATGTAACATTCGCTGAGAAATTTCAAGAGATAGGGTGAATATCAGGAAGGTATTCACCTTTTTTTGTATCTTCTTTGGTTTTTACCAACATCTACTATGAAAATGATCATTCCTTGCCTGTTCCGTCATCTAATTGGTGTCTTCCTGCTTACTCTTCTTTTACCATCAGTTCAGGCGCAACCTTCGTCAAGAGGCAAGGTTATTCAAATCACTTGGTCAAATTCACTATCAGGCGATTTTTCATTTCGTCAACAATGGCGTTACCCCGAGGGTATATATCGTAATCAATTTGGGCAACTTTGTTGTGACGGACTGTGCCCCGACGGGGTAAGCCATATGAGGGATACTACTGGCAAGATTTACCCTGAACATTTACAGGAATATTATCAACTGATAGATACTACTCACCAGTTTTATTCTATTCAATCCACCACTAATAGTTACGAGTTTTCCCAGACACATTTTGCAAAAGCCACTTATCGACCAACTAAAAATATCATTCACTGTTATACACTCACCAATGTGGCTACTCATAGTAGTCTGCATCTGGCCATATTGCCGATGGGATGTAAAGCCAACATACAATTGCAAAGCATCAAACCTAATATAGGCTCGCAAACATTTGCGTGTATCAATGGCCAAATTCACATAGATAAACCCCTCTGGAAAGCAGGGGTATTAAAGGCTACATTTGATTTTCAATTTTATAATCATCTAGCTCCCAAAACTCCCTTGTATTGGAAAGGAAAAATATTTACTCGCATCGTTTCTATTGATTGACGTATAGACATCTTTCAAAAAATTGATTCCTGCGCCCAAATTGGCTAAATTGCCTACTATTATGTTCCTAAGGTATTTTGGAACTGTACTTAGTTTTAGTGCTGTTAAACTTTAGTTAAACGAAATTGATTTGGATTTAACCATTAAAACTATTCGTTTTATGGGTTAGCTCAATAGTACTAACTCTATATTAGAAAAAACTTGATTGATAAAGCCATGAGAAGAGCCATCACTTTATTTATACTTTTATGTACGATCACTGTGGGTTGGAGCCAAATCCAAAAACACGATAGCTGGTCTTATGAAGTATCCAAAAAAGAAGTCAAAAAAGGAGAAACTGTTGACTTGATTTTTCGGGTAACCATTGACCAAGATTGGTACATGTACTCTTCGGACTTTTCTCCAGAGGTAGGACCTACCGTTACTACTTTTAAATTTGAAAAACATCCCTCCTATCAACTCATCGGTGGCATCAAGGCCATCAAACCCAAGGTAAAGTATGACTCTATCTTTGAAGGGGAAGTAAAGTATTTTGTGGGTACTGCGCTTTTTCGCCAAACGGTCAAGGTATTAGATGCCAACATCAAGGTAAAAGGTGCTTCGGACTTTCAGGTATGCTCTAATATAAACGGACAATGTATTCCAGGCAATGCGGAGTTTACTTTTGACAAGTCATTGATTAAAGTAATTGCTCAGGTAGATGATAAAAAGGATGATACTAAGAAAGGTGCTACTGAGAAGCCTAAAGAAGAAGAAAAGCAGGTAGCCGAAAATAAGGAAGATACTGACAAGAAAGACGACGAAAAAGTTGATGATAAAAAAGAAGGCGATAAGGAAGAGTCGGTAGCAAAAGCTAAAACACCTAAAACGGAAAACAATGACCAAGATAATACTTTGAGCACCAAAGATAAGGGGTCTAAGGAAAATGCTCAGGATAACAAAGAAGGAAGCAGCACTGGCTCTTTGATTGGTTTGTTTGTCTTGGCTTTTGGAGGAGGGCTTCTGGCGTTATTAACTCCTTGTGTTTTCCCTATGATTCCTATGACAGTTACTTTCTTTACCAAGCAAAGTAAAACCAAGGCAGAAGGCCGGAAAAAAGCCATTGTGTATGGGGTTTCTATCGTAAGTATTTTAACGATTATTGGTTCCATTGTCACCATTGTATTTGGAGTGGCTTTTGCCAATTGGCTGAGCACTCACTGGTTACCTAATCTTATCTTTTTTGCGGTATTTTTCATTTTTGCCCTCTCATTTTTAGGCATGTTCGAAATTGTATTACCTAGCTCTTGGGTCAATAAAATGGACCGTAAAGCTGACCAAGGCGGCTATGGAGGAGTTTTCTTTATGGCATTTACGCTGGTATTGGTTTCTTTTTCTTGTACTGGGCCTATTCTAGGAAGCGCCATGTTGGAGCTATCTCGTGAAGGACAAGTAGTTGAACCCATTGTAGGGATGCTAGGCTTTTCATTGGCCATTGCGTTACCATTCACACTATTTGCGTTTTTCCCTTCTTGGCTAAATAGTTTGCCTAAATCAGGTGGCTGGTTAAATAATGTAAAGGTAGTACTGGGATTTGCTGAGTTAGCCTTAGCCTTAAAATTTTTAAGTATCATCGATCAGGTTTATCATTTTAACCTCTTAAACCGCGATGTATATCTTGCTTTTTGGATTGTGATCTTTGCAATGATTGGTTTCTATTTATTGGGTAAAATCAGAATGCCTCACGACAGCCCAGTAGAAAAAGTAACGGTACCCAAAGCTATTTTATCAGTTATTACATTCTCCTTTGTAGTATATATGATTCCAGGAATGTTTGGTGCGCCTTTGCCTGCCTTGGCGGGTTATTTACCTCCTCAAACGACACAATCGTTTGATATGCACCGAGTAAATCGAAAATTGGAACAAAGCGAACGAAAACTGGAGTTGTTGGTAGAAGCAATCAAAAAAGGAAACGTCAATCTTGCCTCTAACAGTACAAGTAATAAAGGAGATGGCGTTGACTTCTCGAAAGTAAAGTATAGTGGTAAGTTTCATTTACCCCACGATTTAAAAGGCTTTTTTGACTATAAAGAAGCCTTGGCTTATGCCAAAAAGGTGAACAAACCTATTTTTATAGACTTTACCGGACACGGTTGTGTAAATTGCCGTAAGATGGAGGAAAAGGTTTGGGCAGCCCCACCAGTGTTGACACGCCTAGAAGAAAAATATGTAGTAGTGGCGCTTTATGTAGATGACAAAACTACCTTGCCTGAATCGGAATGGTATACTTCTAAGGAAGATAACAAGGTAAAGAAAAGCATTGGCGCACAAAACTTTGACTTTCAGGTAACCAAGTTTAATGGCAACGCTCAACCTTATTACTGTTTGATCAATCCACATACAGAAGAGCTGTTGGTAACTCGCAAACCTAGTTATGATCCTGATGTGGACAAGTTTGTGAAGTTTTTGGACGAGGGTCTAAAAAACTTTAAAGCGCAAAGTAAGAAAGGAGAAAAGAAGATTGCGACCAATTAAGGTTTGGTTTCACTCAATCTAACAAATACCATGAGTCATCCCGAATTTTGG
>DMXI01000076.1 GCA_003483885.1 Microscillaceae bacterium | reverse complement strand
GGGAGAAACCGTCGCGGAGAAGCTGCCGCGAGTAACATTCCTCCCTAATTGGGGAGGTTAGGAGGGGCTTGGTTGATGCTTAACTTCTTTGATAAAAATATGGGGAAGAAATTTAATAATTCTGAACACCCTACCTGACAGGTTTCAAAAACCTGCCAGGTCTAAAGCAATTCAAAAAGCCATCGTGATTTCATTAAAAAAGGGTTTATAGTGTATCTCACCATAAACCCTTTTTTAATGAAGAAGTGAATAGACTTAAAACTTCTCAAATAGCTTTCTAAATTGATTGAAAATACGCTCAATCAAGCGCAAATCCTTGGTAATGATGTCGGCCTGGCCTTGCATCTCTGCTCTAAACTCTAATTGCTTGCCATAGCTTGTTTGTAGCCCGTTGGGTAGTTGTACATTGAGGCTATACATAGGGCCTTGTTTGGGGTCGGGGCTTTGTTGGGCCAGCAACGAAATGGTTTCTATCTTACCCCTTACCATCCCAAATTCATCGGCTGGGTAGTTTAAAAAACGAATATTCACCAATTGTCCTACCTTTACCTTACCCGAGCCTTGCATAGGCATATTAATCTTGCCCAGTAAGTTTTTATTTTGAGGAACTACCGCCATTACTGGTTGTTCAGGTTTTACAAATTGGTTGTCGCTCCAGTAAGACATAAATGATACCTTGCCGGCAATGGGCGTAGTCAAGACATAACGTTGCTTCCAAATATTTACTTGACTGCGTAATGTTTGAAAAGTGTTTTGAGTGGCTAAAATAAAACCCCGTTCCTGTTCTCTAAAAGTAAGATTTAACTCTCCAATTCGGCTTCGAAGCTGATTAATTTGAATATCATTATTGATAATAGAAGCATCAGCATTCTTGAGCGAACGCTGTTGTTGCAGTAAAGAAGTTTTGGTTTTGTCAAAATCCAGTGGGGCAATCAATTGTTGCTTGGCAAGCGTGGAGTCAGCCGTGTATTTGTTGCTAAATACCCTAAACTCCTGAAACATAATGGTACGCTGCGCCCGCAAGTTTTTATTCAGGTTTTGGTATTGGTTAATTTGCGAACGAAGATTTTGAATCTGATTTTCAGGCTTAGAAAGCTCATAAAAAAGTAAGAGCTCTTTAAATGTTTTGCTAAAAGTTTCATAGTACCCCTGTAGTTCTCCCAACTTCAAATCCTTTTTCTTGATAAACTTCTGATAAAACTTATCTAAGTCGGCCAAACTACGAGAATTGTTATTTAATATTTTTTGAAAGGCCACAATTTCCTGTTCTAAGAGCTGCAAATCTTCAAAACGAGTAGGATTTTGGATATAACCAAGGGTGGTTTCTTTGGGAACTTGCTGCCCCTCTTTTACCAATAATTTAAGTTGCCCAGGAACCCTGGCCATGATACGCTGTGGAGGGTTTTTGGTGGTTACTACAATGCTGGCGTTGATGATTTCGGGGTATTTCATAAACCAAGACACCGCTATGAGTACCGCAAAAGTAATGAACACAATGCTGATCCCCCAACGAATGATCCAATGAGGTATATAGCTCAAAATCTCTTGTACCTCATCACTACGCAACTCCAAATCTTGCACTTCTTCTTGTTGGGGAGTCGTATTGGTGATAGGGGTAGGGGCTTGTCCGTTGGCGTCTGGCATATAGTTATAGTTTAAATTTGTGGTTTGACCAACAATTTAGGAAAGCAAAATTACAAAATTTAACCATTTTTTGATAATCAAGCCAAGATACAGTTTTTTTAATTGCAAAAAATCCCACCACAAATACCGTTATAAATTGCTAACTTGCTACCCATTTAAACAAAATTAGTGTTTTGATATGCTCAGACCATCTCCTATTAATACTTCTACCGCACGAGTGGCTCTTAGATATGGCATTTATACCGGTGTGGGAATGGCGCTTTACACCACTGTTTTGAGGTTTTTATGGCCTACTGCCCCAGCCGATATACGGTATGCGTTTATGCTGGTATTGGTTTTTGGGATTACACGGGGAATGTTAGCTTTTCGTAAAGAAAACAAAAATAAGATGAACTTGCTGCAGGGTTGGGGGGCTGGTAGCATGCTATCTATGGCAGCGGGCTTAGTATATGGCTTGATCAATTTGTTATTGATTTTTTTGTATGAACCAGCCACAAGCAATGTCCGCAATACGGCTTCTTTGGGGTTTTTGATCATTGTGGCTTGGATAGCGCTGGTAGGCTCTCTTATGGCTTTGGTGGCCGCATTCTTTTATAAAAAAAAGACTTGATTTTCTGAGACAACTATAATTTATACCTTTGTTGCTAACGGGATATTTTAAAACAAATACATTGTGCCTGAACTAGACTTGGATATTTCAGTGGTCATACCACTGTTAGACGAAGAAGAATCATTACCAGAATTGGGGAAATGGATTGCCCGGGTAATGGAAAAGCATAAATTTAGCTATGAGGTGATCATGGTAGACGACGGCAGCCGGGATCGTTCCTGGCAGGTAATCCAAGAGCTTGCCGCCGAAAATCCCTGTTTTAAGGGGATTAAAATGAACCGCAACTATGGTAAGTCCGCCGCGTTGAATACAGGTTTCAAAGATGCTCAGGGGCGGGTAGTAGTTACCATGGATGCCGACCTACAAGACAGCCCCGACGAAATACCTGCGTTGTACAAAATGGTTGTAGAGGAAAAGTATGACTTGGTATCAGGCTGGAAAAAAGTAAGGCATGATCCCATTTCTAAAACCATTCCTACTAAAATATACAATGCTTTTACCCGTTGGTTTTCAGGTATTAACTTACACGATTTTAACTGCGGACTTAAGGCCTACGAAAATCAAGTAGTAAAAAATATAGATGTATACGGAGAAATGCACCGCTATATCCCCGTAATTGCCAAGGCGGCTGGTTTTAAAGAAATTGGAGAAAAAGTAGTACACCACCAAGCCCGTAAGTACGGCAAAACCAAGTTTGGAGGCATCAAGCGATTTATTCGTGGGCCGTTGGATTTATTGTCTATTACTTTTGTGACACGTTTCCGAAAGCGACCAATGCACTTTTTTGGTGCTTGGGGAATTGTATTTTTTTTGATAGGTTTTTTGGGGGCAAGTTGGCTCATCCTAGATCAGTTTTTGGCGGTGTATTATGGTACCAAAATGGGTACTCCAGTCACCAACCGTCCCTTGTTTTATTTGTCGTTACTTACCATTGCCATTGGCGTACAACTTTTTCTGGCAGGTTTTCTGGGCGAAATGATGGTGGTCAACGCTCCTCAAACGCACGAATACGTAGTTGCTCAGAAGATAGGCATCGATACTGCCGCTAATGCTGTAAACACTCCTGGTACCAATCCATAAAAGTATGAAATACTCGATCATTGTTCCAGTCTATAACCGCCCCGAAGAAGTTCGTGAATTGCTGGAAAGCCTTACTGTACAAACGTATAAAAACTTTGAGGTAATCATTGTAGAGGATGGCTCTAGTGACAAATGCGAAGATATAGTAGCTGGATTTGCCGATCGTTTGGAGGTGCATTATTTCTTCAAAAAAAATGGTGGGCAGGGGTTTGCCCGTAACTATGGATACGAAAGAGCCACTGGAGATTATTTTATTGTATTTGACTCCGATTGCCTGATTCCCGAAAAATATCTAGAGATTGTTAACAATCGTTTGTCTGAAAATTACCTTGATGCATATGGTGGCCCCGACAAAGCCGCCACATCTTTTACCAAAATTCAAAAAGCAATTAGTTATGCCATGACCTCACCCATGAGTACTGGGGGGATTCGTGGCAATAAAAAACAATTAGGAGGGCAATTTCACCCACGGAGCTTCAATATGGGCATCTCGCGCGAAGTATATGAGAAAACCAAAGGGTATATTTTACCCAAAATGGGAGAAGACATAGAGTTTAGCATACGCATTATCAAAAATGGTTTTAAAGTAGGCCTTATTCCCGAAGCCCACGTGTATCATAAGCGACGCACCAATTTCCGCCAGTTTTACAAACAATTACACTTTTTTGGACGTGCTCGGATCAATATTAACCGTTTTCACAAAGGACAAATCAAGGCGGTTCACTTCTTCCCCGCAGTATTTGCTCTTGGGGTGTTTTCGTTACCACTTACCTTACTCATCAATCTGAGTTTGTTTTTGGTGCATATTTCGGGGCTGGCACTGTATTCTTTGTTGGCATTTTCGGATGCAGTAGCCAAAGAAAAAAATGCAGAAATCGGAGTGCTCAGCGTAGTCGCAGTCTGGACCCAGTTGCTGGCTTATGGCATAGGATTTATCACCGAGGCGTTTTCTAAACCACCCAAAACCAATGCAAAGGCTACTTCGCAAGTGAAAAGCGTTACTACGCAAGTGAAAAATGAAAAGTGAAAAACTAAAAGTTAGCGCGAAGCGGATATAATTGATCAATTCATAATTGACTATCACATTTGCAAAACGTTGTTCTGAGCGAAGCCGAAGGCGGAACAATTTAACAATAGAACAATAAGCGAAGCGAAACAATGTAACAATCTGCGCATCGCGAATAATTCATAATTCATCAATTCATAATTGATCATTCACAATTCGCTTCTTTCTAAAATTCTTCTATTTTTGTAATATTCAAACCTTACAAAAAACACCATGTTACGTAGTTTATTCTCAATTATCTTTTTTGTCTTGGGAGCCTTTGTGGGCATTGTAGGCTGGAGCTTTTACAAAACAGGTTCTTTTCCTTTTTTGCCAGAAGACAAGCCCGTAACCAGACACAATGCAGTGCTTGAAAAAATAGAATCACTGGGTAACCTGGAGCTCATTCGGTATACCTATAAAGATATGGTAGAGCACGAAGTCATCAAAGCTTATTTGCCCGATCCTAAGGTGGTTTTGATGGTGTCAGGAGAAGTAGTAGGGTGTTTGAACCTCAAAAAGGTAAAGCCTAGTGACGTAACAGAGAAAACCGATACGGTGTACATTCGCTTACCTCGCCCCGAAATTTGTGTATCGAAGATCAACCACAACGAATCTAAGGTGTTTGACACCCGAAATACAACCCTATTTGCTGATCGTAGCAAACTAATAGACCAAGCCTATAAGATCGCGGAGAATCACTTGCCACAAGCAGCTAAACAGGCCAATATCCTGGAACGCACCAAGATAAGTGGCGAAAAGTTACTTCGACCTTTGTTTGAAAACTTGTCTAAGAAAAAAGTGGTGTTTACGTATGAGGTAGCGGGAGAGAAAAAGATTAAAATGCAATAGTTTTTAGTCCATAGCTTTCAGTCGATAGTCCATAGCAATTTGCTATTTGAGCTGATCGGTGGTTGATCGTATTACGATAAACTATGGACTGAAAAACTGTGGACTATGGACTGGCTAGCTAATTTCCACCATTTCAATATCAAAAATCAGGTCTTTGCCAGCCAAAGGGTGGTTGGCGTCTACCAAAATAGTAGTATCTCTGATTTCTTTTACAACTACCATAATTTGGTTGCCGTTTTGAAGCTGTGCGGGTAGTTCCATACCTACCTGAACATTCATTTGCTTCAATTGAT
>DMXI01000327.1 GCA_003483885.1 Microscillaceae bacterium | reverse complement strand
AAGCCCCTCTTACTCTCCCCAAAAGGGGAGAAATAGTCGCGGAGAAGCTACTACGAGTAACATTCCTCCCTAACTGGGGAGGTTAGGAGGGGCTTGGTTGGTACTCTACTTCTCTGATAAAAACCAAGGGAAGTTGAAAATCCTGGTTCTACCGGAAATTCATCAATTCTGAACACCCTACCTGTAGACTTTGCCACAGATATGTTTTTAGTTATTTAAATGGAGCATCAAGACGACCAAAACCGTAAAATCCTATCTTTACTCCATACCGAGGATCCCCAAAACATCGAATTGGCATTTCAACTTTGTGTAGGTCTCCAATCAAACTATAGCACCGCTGTAGCTCACCATCTCCGCAAACATATCTTTCTCTGCTTACGCCACGGACTGGAAAAAGAATACACCCAAAACTTATATGACTTGCTCATTGCCGATAGAAATCTTACAACACTTCCGTCTGAGATTGGTCAACTCGTAAGCTTGAATTCTCTATCATTGGGATATAACTATCTGGGCAAGCTTCCCAAAGAAATTGGTAATTTAAGAGAACTCAGGGCACTTTGGGTCAATAACACCCGCATTCAGGAATTGCCAGTCGAAATAGGTAAACTAAGCCAGCTTATGGAGCTTACGATGTATGAAAATCAGCTACACTATTTACCTCGCGAAATAGGCCAGCTGCGTCAACTCAAAATACTGAGCCTACACCACAATCGCTTGACTCAAATCCCGGAAGAAATAGGGCAACTCACCAATTTGCACCGCTTGTTTCTCAACGATAACCAACTCACTGCTTTACCTACTTCTATCCGTCAACTCACTCAATTAAAAATTTTACGCTTACACAATAACGCCATTTCCCGAGATGAGGCTGCCAAAATCAAGGCTTGGTTGCCACAGTGCGAAATAGAAATGGATAAATAAAAATACCCGTAATCCACGAAGGATACGGGTAAAGTATGATACAATAATTTCCAGTTAAATAAGCCCTTCTAACAAATCATCATCTACCAAATTGGGCAAGGTTACTTTCAATTCAGGGGTACGGGCCATTTCTCGCTCAATCGCAAATCGGGCATTTTCGTTTCGTGCCCACGAACGACGTGCTATGCCGTTATTGACATCATAAAACAACATTTGCTTGAGGCGACTTTCAGCCTCCGAGGTACCATCGAGTAGCATCCCAAAACCTCCGTTCATAACTTCGCCCCAACCTACGCCACCACCATTGTGGATAGAGACCCAAGTGGCTCCTCTAAAGCTATCGCCAATTACATTATGAATGGCCATATCAGCGGTAAACTTACTTCCATCGTAAATATTGCTGGTTTCGCGGTAAGGCGAATCGGTGCCGCTTACGTCGTGATGATCACGCCCTAGTACAATCGGGGCCGAAATATCACCTTTGGCAATAGCATCGTTAAAAGCCTGGGCGATTTTGGCCCGGCCTTCCGCATCAGAATATAAAATACGGGCCTGAGAACCCACCACCATTTTGTTCTTTCCAGCTTCTATAATCCACTGAATGTTGTCCTCCATTTGTTGTTGGATTTCTTCAGGTGAATTTTGCTTCATGGCTTGCAATACCTGGGTGGCTATCTCATCCGATTTTTGTAAGTCGGCTGGTTTGCCCGAAGTACACACCCAGCGAAACGGCCCAAAACCGTAGTCGAAACACATAGGTCCTAAAATATCTTGTACATACGAAGGATAACGAAAATCAATACCGTTTTCAGCCATTACTTCTGCTCCAGCTCGCGAAGATTCCAGCAAAAAGGCATTGCCATAATCAAAGAAATAGGTTCCTTTGGCACTATGTGCATTCACTGCGACTACGTGACGTCGCAGCGACTCGTACACTTTTTCTTTAAACTGAGTAGGGTTTTCACGCATCATTTGGTTAGATTCTTCAAAGGAAAGGCCTACCGGATAGTACCCTCCTGCAAAAGGATTATGCAACGATGTTTGATCGGAACCTACGTGTATAAAAACGTCTTTTTCGGCAAAAGCTTCCCATACTTCTACCACATTGCCCACATATGCTATAGATACTACTTCCTGCTGAGTCTGGGCCTCTTTTACCCGCTCAACCAATACATTGATGTCATCTACCAATACATCTACCCAGCCCTGGCTGTGGCGTTTTTCAGCCGCATTGCGATTTACTTCGGCACATATGGTTATGCACCCCGCTATATTACCCGCTTTAGGTTGGGCTCCACTCATGCCCCCCAAACCAGCGGTGAGGAAAATCTTGCCTGCTGGTGTTTCGCCTTTGGGCAAAGTATTACGAAAGGCATTCATCACGGTGATGGTTGTTCCGTGTACAATTCCCTGAGGGCCAATGTACATATAAGAACCAGCTGTCATTTGTCCATACTGGGTCACACCCAAAGCATTGTAACGCTCCCAATCATCAGGTTTAGAGTAGTTGGGAATCATCATGCCGTTGGTGACCACTACTCGGGGCGCTTCTTTAGAAGAAGGAAACAAGCCCATGGGATGTCCCGAATACATATGTAAAGTTTGTTCCTCGGTCATTGTTGCGAGGTATTGCATAGTAAGCAGGTATTGCGCCCAATTCTGAAACACCGCTCCATTTCCTCCGTAGGTAATCAATTCTTCGGGGTGCTGAGCCACTGCGGGGTCTAAGTTATTTTGAATCATCAACATAATAGACGCCGCTTGTTGCGATTGTGCAGGATACTCACCAATGGCACGGGCTCGCATTTCGTACGCAGGCTTAAAACGATACATATAAATACGCCCAAAATCATTCAGCTCTTGGGCAAATTCAGGCGCTAACGTTGCGTGCCATGCCTTAGGAAAATAGCGTAAAGCATTACGAATTGCGAGTTTTTTCTCTTCAGGGGTTAATATGTCTTTTCGCTTGGGCGCACGATTGGCGTCTTGAGGGTAATCTCGTTTGGGGGGCAATTCGGCTGGAATTCCCTGCAGGATTTGTTCCTGAAATTGGGTGGTCGTAGTGAGCATTTTTCTTGACGATTGGGGTTTGATTATCAATGTTTGATTTTTGATGATGAATTGTTGATAGAATGCTAATAATCACCAAAAATCAATAGTTACCCCAAATTTCCTGATAAATTTGATGCCTAACAAGACTATTTTTGGCAATTATTGATAACTAAAAGTTATTAAAAATTACCATATTGCTAATTTATAATGAAGATATACTTTTAGTAGGGAATTAATAAAGATGATTCAGAATATTGAGATACGGCATTTACGCTACTTTATGACTGTAGCCGAAGAATTACACTTTCGCAAAGCCGCCGAACGTTTGTACATTTCGCAACCAGGACTGAGTCGGCAAATCCGGCAAATGGAAGAAGATTTAGGGGTACAACTATTTGAACGCAACAACCGTAAGGTGCAACTTACCCCAGCGGGGCAATACCTCAAAAAAGAAGTAAGTGTATTGCTTAAAAACCTGGAAAAAGCTTTTGAACACACCCAATTGATGGAAAAAGGCCAGGAAGGTAGTATTAAACTAGGCTATGTAGGGTCAGCCATGCAAAACGTCATCCCCGAGTTATTGATCAAGTTTCGCGAAGTACACCCCACTATTCTCTTTAACCTGACCGAGATGGACAATGCCCGCCAAGTACAGGCTTTACTCCATAAAGAAATAGACATAGGATTTGTTCGGCTCAATCAGGTACCCGAAAATTTGCAACTTCATCCAGTACTCCACGACACATTTAGCCTGGTGCTTCCTCAAAACCACCCGCTGGATGTTAACAATTTTCACTCTTTGACTCAGCTAAAGCAAGAATCCTTTATATTATTTGAGAAAAACTTCAGCCCAGTGTATTTTGAGCGAGTCATGAGTGTGTTTGAGCAAGCGGGTTTCAATCCTAACATAAGCCACTACACCGTCCATGCCAATACCATTTTTAAGTTGGTAGAAAATCAATTTGGGGTAGCCATTGTACCCACATCGCTCAAAGAAGGCTATGATATGCGGGTAAAGTTTATTGAGTTGGCCGACATTCCTGCGCGCACGGTGCTTTCGGCTGTCTGGAATTCCCAAAATCGTAATCCGGTGTTGGAGAAGATGCTGGGGATTTTAATGGAGTGTGTCAAGTAAATTTATCTTTGGTTTTTACCCTACTTTACTCATAGGGTATTTTAAATAATGAGGTAAAGATTATAGTTATGTTAATGTGGGACTGAGAGAACGAGCTGAAGGCTTGCACTTAACAGGAGGGCGTTCAACAAGCTGTGTCAGAAATTTTTAAAGTGTTGATACAGTTCTGTGAACGAACTCTGTTTTTTGTTTATTTAATTTTAAATTATCACTATGAAGTTATTTAAGCATACTTACCTACCTGGAGAGATAGCACGCCTCAAAAAACTATTAAAAGAACC
>DMXI01000413.1 GCA_003483885.1 Microscillaceae bacterium | reverse complement strand
AGCCATAGTACTGCCAACCTGCAAGAAGAACGCTTGGCCAAAATTCACTTTGCGCCTCAAAAACACCCTGATTCTACGTATTTGTATGCCGAAAGTATTTATTATTTGCCGCTCAAGGCCCAGTTGGTGGTGCTCAGCAGTTGCGAATCGGGGGTAGGGAAGTTTGCCCCCGGAGAAGGCGTGATGTCGCTGGCCCGAGGATTTTTGCACGCTGGCGCTAAAAATGTGATTTCGTCGCTTTGGGAAGCCGATGACCAATACGCCAAAAAGTTGATGGTCTTGCTGTATCAACAAATCTTATTTGGACGCAAAACATATACTCAAGCCTTGCACATTGCCAAAAAACAGCTCATTGCCCAAGAGCCTTATTTGCATCCCAAATACTGGAGTAGCTTTATTTTGATTGGACGCTAGACAAAAGAGGGTTCCTCCATATTTAATTGGATGCCCATCACTAAAATATCATCGATTTGTTCTTTACCATCCATCCACTGATCCAGGGTGTTTTCTAACAATTGTTGTTGTTGATTCACGGGAAGTTTAGATGCATAGGCTAAAGTCTCATGCAATTGTTTACGCATGAATTTTTTACCCTTAGGACCTCCAAACTGATCTTGATAGCCATCTGAATACATATAAATAGTAGTAGGCTCGCTAATATCAACCGTATGCAATTGAAAAGGCGCATGAGAATTTCCTTCAAAATAAGCCGCATTAATGCTTCGTCTATCACCTTTGATTGATTTTAATTCATCGTTTTGGATGATAATTAAGGGGTTTTTGGCACCAGAAAAATGTAATAACTGGCGCTTACGATCTATGGCACACACCACCACATCCATACCGTCATGTACATCGGTAGAGTCGCTGTGGAGTAGGTTGGCCAAAGCTTGTTCCAATTGATTGAGAATTTCATGAGGCATCCGAACTCCTTTATTTACTACGATATCGTTGATTGCAGCGGAACCCAGCAAAGTCATAAATGCTCCGGGTACCCCATGACCAGTACAATCTGCCACGACTACAACCTGGTATGTTTCAAAGGATTCAAACCAATAAAAATCACCTGATACCACATCGCGGGGGCGATTTAATACAAAATGATTTGGTAAACATTGACTAACCCGAGCTTCTAACGGTAAAACAGCCTGCTGTATTCTTTTAGCATAGGTAATGCTTTCTACGGTGTGCTGGTGAGTTAGTTGAATTATCTCATGAGCGTTACGCAACTGCTCGTTGCTCTTTTGTTTGTTACGATAAAACTGAAAGAGAGTGAATAATAACAACATGCTGAGTACCAAGCCCGTAAGGGTAGCCGTTTGAGTGATTTTACGTTGGTGAATGTCTTTTTGTAAAATGGCCTTTTCCTTAGCTTGTTCAAAACGCAGAGAATCTTCTCGTTTTTTAGAGAGGTATTGATCTTCTAAATGAGTAATGTTTATAATTCCCTCGATATTGAGTAAACTATCAGACATTTGTTTGAAAAGTGCATTATTGTGATAAGCTTTTTGATAGGCCCCATTAGCTGCATAAATCTGACTAAGGTATTGAGCGCCATCTCTGACTGAGCGTACATTACCAGTTTTTGAGGCTATTTTAACGCCTTTTTCTAAATAGGTAATGGCCGAGGGGGTATTTTTTAATGCATTGTAGGCAATACCTAAATTTATGTAAGCTTCTGCTGATAAGTCTTTCGCACCAATTTCTTGTTGTATAGCCAAAGCTTTTTTAAAAAGCTCTTTAGCCTTAGGAAAGTTTTTTCGTAGGATCTCTAGTTTCCCTAGATTTAGGAAACTAGTACTAATGTATGGTTTGGATGAAATTCTTTGGGCAATAGCAAGCGCTTTTCTTTGATAAGTTTCTGCTTGTGCGTAATCACGTGTGTAGGTGTAAATATTCCCAATATTCTGATAGGCAATCATTACATTAGAAGGGTTCCCTATTTGTTGGCCTACTTTGAGCGATTTTTTTTGAAACTCAAGCGCTTTAGCATAGTATCCTTGATAATAATAGATAATTCCTATGTTTTCATAACAGTCTGCCATATTAGAACGGTCATTGAACTGTTTACAAATCTTTAATGCTTTTTGTAACACCTCCAGGGCTTTGGTATAGTTGCCCAATGCCAGATAAACCCAGCCCATATTCGCATATGCATAAATGTGTTCTTCAGGTATGGGAGAAGCATCGATCGCTTTTTGTTGAAACGCTAAGGCTTTCATATAATCGCCTTGATTTTGAAAAACCAGCCCCAGGTTTCCATAATTACTTACTAGTCCCTGAGAATCACCAAGTTCCTTATTCAGTTGGAGAGATTTTAGAAGAAACTTTTGAGCTTCCGCATATTTAGATTGCATTAATTCATTGGATCCTAAGCCATTATAGGCATTGGCTGTTCCTTTTTTGTAGCCGATTTTTTGAGTAAGCGCTAAGTTGTGATAAAAAGCTTGAGTGGCTTTATCATATGCCCCTTGAGTAATATAAGCCCATCCTTTGAAGTATTGTACATCTGCCAAACCAATTGAATCCTTGATTTTAGCAGCCAGGTTTATCCCTTGGGTAATAAATGTATCTACCTCTTTGGTAGCAAATAACTTTCTGGCTATTTGAGCATATATCTGTACTTTTTGTTTGTCAGTAACGGTTTTCTTTTGGAGCAATTGTTTAAGAGAATCAACCGGGTTCTCGGTCTGGGCAAGGGTGGTTAGTGGTAAATATAGTAGCATCAACAAACCAATACTATATTTTACTTTCATTGCTTTTTGTTTAATTTTTAAAGTGAATAAGTGATAAATCGTTAAACAAAATTCAAGCTTGTTTTGTTTCAGAAAGCGTTAAAATGAATAGAATTGCTTCGTTTTTAACAGTATTTAAGCCGTTTTGATTGGTATATGAGTGATTAGGGGATATGTAAAAGCAGCAGTTAGTGATCTTCTAATTGCTTTATAAATCCATCTAACCATTCTTTCTCGGCAATGGCTCCTCCTGCATCCATAGATTGGGCAAGTGCGGCTAATGCCTCCTGGGCTCTGGCAAGAGCCTGTTTTTGGTCTCCCTTAAGCCAGGCAATGGTCGCTTCGCTTTTATAAATCAAATGTTTGGGAATCACTGCGCTGATCTTGGCTTGTTGAAAAGCAGCTTCAGCTTCGGGTAAGTCTTGTTGGTAATAAGCCTTATAGAAAGCGACTTCCAGCCATACTGTAGCCTGGTAACCAGCCGGAATCTGATCGATTTCTTCTACAGTTTTTTCCAAATGAACCAATGCTTCAGAAGATTTGCCCCAGTCCATTAAGTAAGCATACATATACAGGTGTAAGTAAGGGATGAAGGGATGTTGGTAATCCTTGTCCAGAATTTTTTGTAAAGGTGCAACATTCATATCTCGGGGACGAACGCCTGAGGTAGCGGCGGCAGTAGAAGTCAATATAGCCAAATCCACTTCCGCTTTTGCTCCTCCTCGCAGCAAGTTAAGCATCCGAGCACCATCCGAAAAGAAACCTCCACTGCGCATAGGCAAGATAGTGGTTAAAAAAATAATCCCAGACATTAGAGCAGTAAATTGCCAAAAACTACGGGCAAAAAATGCGGGGGTATGACGGTAGAAGAGCCAATAAATAGCTCCTGCCAACAAAGCCAATAACAAACTGGCCAATGGCCCTCCTGCAATGAATTTAATGAAGTTAGGGCGTAGTTTCTCATCCGATTTAGGCAGGCAAAGGGCCAACCCTCCCATGGCGTTTAGGCGGGTATTCCAGCGGAAACGAAGCTGTTTTTTACCTGATGGGGTAGCTTCGTTGCGAAGCATAAATGGTCCTACGGTAATCATCCGAAACTCAAACCCTACGGTGATCCCTGCCATTACATGCCCTATTTCGTGAATAGCCAGCACCAAGAATATAATAACCAACACCATGGGCAATAGCAATAGTTTATAATAAGTAGGGTAGGAGGTTGTCACCGTAGTATCCCCTTTCAGATAACCTCCAATCAGGTAACCAATCAGGCCACTACCCAGTAACATCAAAAAAATAAAACCAATACGGGTAAGTTTCGATTTATTAGATTTTTTGGTCTTGGCTTTCAATGAAGTGCTATTGCTCATAAATAATTAGGGATGATGTAAAGTATCAGTACCAGGGGTTGATCAAAACTTACATTCTTTACTTATACTTTTTACCTATACTTTTTTTGGGGGGAAGGAAAGTTAATTCAAGACTTGGTTTCGATCTGCGTTGCTTTCTTTGCCTTTCATGAGGTAGTCCAACACCTTAAACTGTTCACCTGCTTTGAGAAAATGAACCTGCTCGTAGCGCGTAGAGTCGCCATACTGTACCGTAGCGTATATGACCCGTTTTTCGTTGTTACTATCTTTTAGGCGGGTAATGAGGTTGATTTTATAACCGGTAATGCCTTGGGCAGCTTCGTTTTTTTCTCGAAGTATTTTTTGCCACTCTTCTTTACTGTATTGTTTCAGCATGTTTTGGTCAAACATGGCTACTGCCTGATCAAAGTTTTTGTTTTGTAAATGGTTATAATAATTAATGACTTGTTGTAATGAAGGGTCGGTTTCCTCATTGAGCACAACATAAACGCCTCCAGCAATGGCCCCTGCGAATATGATAAACATAAAAAATTTGAGGACTCCATTTCCTTTTCTTTTTCCTTTTTTGGAGGAGGAAGGTGTAGACTGTTCTTGTTGTTTACGCTTTTTAGACATGACGATTGGTTAGTTTGTAAGATAGTTTTAGTTAGGGAACAAACAAGAAATAGTATACGCACTCTTAGATGAGCTTTTTCGCAGGTACTTCGTTATTTTTTTCAGCAATAGCTTTGGCTATTCCTTCAAAAAATGCCTTGTACCTACCCAAAATCTCTACCTAAGTTTTGCGTACCTTATTTTCTGATTACTCCCTTAAATGATGTGTTACGCAACAATATAACAATTTAACCATACAACAATCTAAAGGCTATCTCAAAATCAGCAATATTTTCCCGTCGGAAGGCATTGCTGCTCCTGGCATTACCGATTGGCTTTTTACACGTCCTCTTCCGGCAAAAGATACTTGTAGTTTGCGGTTTTCCAATACATACAAAGCATCTCGTAGAGTCATACCTATAACATTGGGTACCCCACGGCTAGACATTCTGTGCTTTTTCCATTGTACGGCTACTTTTCGTGGAATAGGTTTTACCCAATCCATGGTACCACTACTATCTACGGTTACAATACCCAATTCTTTAGCGATGATATCCAGGTCTTTTTTGTTCCCAATATGTTTGATAGGGAAATTAGAAATATCTACCCGGTTAAAAGTACCAGAGGTCACAATTTTGCGCATTTCTACATCTCTGGCGTGTAGTTGATCTGCGATTTTGCGGAATACTGGTGCGGCAATGGTTCCTCCTGAGCGTTTACCCCGTTTTGGGTTATAAATCATAATGATGCAGCTATATTTAGGGTCATCAGCCGGAAAGTAGCCCGCAAAAGAGGTTTTATATATTTTTTTGTAAACTCGGCCTACCCTTTTTTGAGAAGTTCCGGTTTTTCCAGCGATTTGGTACTCCCTACTGTTTACAAGGCGCGCCGTACCTCGTTGTACCACGCCTCGCAAAATGGTTTTGACCCGACGCATTGCTTCTGGAGAGGCAATTTGCTGATTCAAAATAATAGGAGAGAATCTTTTAAGTCTTCTATTGGCTTTGCGTACTTCTTTAACGATCTGGGGCTTCATCATTACTCCATCGTTGGCAATGGCATTGTAAAGCGTCAAAATTTGCAAAGGAGATACCTTAGATTCATACCCAATAGACATCCACGGAATGGTAGTACCACTCCAGGTATTATCAGTGGGTCTTTTAAACAAAGGTTGGGCTTCTCCTACAATTTGGAAATTGAGCGGTTGTGCCAGCCAAAGCTTATTAAAATAATCGATGAGTAAATTTCTTTGCTGATCATTTTGGTTAAAGTGGAGGTTCATCAGCTTGGAAACCCCAATATTGGAAGAGTATTCAAAGGCTTGTTGTACCGTCAGGCGTCCCCCAGGGCCATCATCGGTCATGACTGCATCTCCATAGCGAAAACGACGATTACCAGTTTCTACGGTATCGCTCATTTGGATGTCGGTATGGTTGAAAAGCGCCAGCGCGGAGGCAATCTTAAAGGTAGAGCCTGGATCTTCACTGGCCAGGTCGCCAATGGCATAATTGTATATTTCAGAAATAGAAGTATTGGTGCTATCTATCACTTTACGGTTCAGGTTAGCCATTGCTTTGATGTAGCCCGTCTTTACATCCATTACCACGGCACATCCATAATCTGCTTCATATTTTTCCAGACCATCTCTCAACTGCTTGTTCACAATTTCTTGCATATTGATATCGATGGTAGTATAAATATCAAAACCATCTACGGGGCGTACTCGCGAATTGGTTTGGATAGGTTTCCAGTGTCCACCCGCAATCTTTTGATACAAAGCATCTCCATTGATACCGCCCAAGGTGTCATCAAAGCTTTTTTCCAACCCCACAATACCATCTCCTTTTTCATCTATCCTTCCGATCAAACGTTCGGCAAGTTCACCAAAAGGGTAAGTTCTTTTGTCAATTTTTTCGAAAATAACTCCTCCACGACTGGTTCCCATTTTAAAAATAGGCCACTTCTCTATGCGTTGTTGCTCATAATAGTTTATGAGGCGATTGGTAAGCACCAAATAGCGGCGTTTGGCCAAACGGGCATCATTAATTTTGCGGTAATATTCTTCCGAAGTTTTGTCTTGAAAATGCTTGGAGAGGGAGTCACAAAGCGTCTTGATATCGGTACGATACAAAGAATCAGAGGCAATCATGGGGTCAAAAGAAAGCTTAAAACTTGGTACGGAAGTAGCCAACAATACATCGTTTTCGGCATAAATATCTCCTCTGGTAGCCTTGATAATTTTTCGATCCAAGGCATTCTCTTTGGCAATGGTTTGCCATTTGTCTTGCTCTACAAACTGGATAAAAGCAATTTTGGCAACAATGGCGGTAGAAACCACAATTACTGCCAAAAATGACAATTGTACCCGAATTAATATGTCCCGTTTTATGCTCACTTTGATATTTGCTTTAATTTTTTGGTCTCAGTTGTTGCTTGGCCTTATTTCTCTGATGAGGTATTCTTTTTCATCTTAATCTTATATAGATTCTTGCTGCTTTCTTTGAGTTTCAAATCCTTTTGCTCAATGGCTTTTAGTATTTCAGATTGCTTGCTGGCATACATAAACTCTACCTTGCGGGAAGTATAACTTGAGCGCAGATTCTCTACTTCAGACTCCAGCTTGTTGGTTTGGCGAATCATGTTTTCGGCATAGTGAGAGTTGCCGATATAAAAAATCCCCAGAATGGCTACAAATATCAAATGTGGGATATAATTGGTAGGTAAACCATTCTCTACCAGATTATCCAAACGGTTGATGGTGTTGAGCAAACTAATACTATTACGCTTGCGTTGTTTTTTGTTTTTTGTAGGTTCTTTGGGCGTATTTTCTGCCATACCTTTATTCGTTGAGGTGTATATGATCTAGCCAATCAATTCAAATTACAAAACATCTTTCACTAAGTGAAACCAGACAGGCTTTTTTATGGAAAATGTTGTAGGTATATTCTACAATTTTAAGCAAAAAACAGTAATAATGAAAGTAAATAGTTTTTGGAGCGAATAGAGTAATAAACCAAATCTTTAAAAGAGAGTGTATTTAGTAAGAAATGCTTCCAGGGATTTTGTCTGCTTGCCTGAAAAAAATAAGAATTTAAGAAGGTTTTGGCTGATTTTTACGTAACTAGCCAAATTATCCATTTTGCATTGTTGATACCTAAGGTTATTGACAAGCATCATCTTATTAAACCTTATTTGTTATGCAAGAAAATGCTAAATCCCAGGATACCAGCCAGGGACAGGAATCACTGCAATCACAAAAACAAGAATCAAGTTCCTATGATAGCCCTTATAAAACCCGCGAGGGTAGATTAAAACCTGTTCAAAGCAAACAGGGGCAAAAAGGAACTGTACAACGCAAACATAAGCTTCCCAAAGGTTCATCACGCTTTACTGAAATAGCCACTGCTATGGGCGAACAACATGGAGTGGATACCTCTCCTTTAGAAGCCACTCATAACTCTTCATTTCCAGATAAACTAAGTGCCGAAGCTACTATACAGGGTAGCAAAATCGATTTTGCTCCTGGTAAAGACACTGAGCACAACATGAAACATGAGATCGGACATTACATTGTGAATACTAAAAGGGGGACTCCACCGGTAGCTGATAGCAAGGTAAATGGACAGGCGGTGAATACCACAGACGAAAAAGCGGCTGATAAGTTAGCCGATACACCTTTACAAATGAAGAGTAGCAATCCAACGTTTAGCAACGAAGGCGGACTATCAGATTTTGTGATTCAACGGAAAATAGCCGAGCTATCAGGTCAAAGTAATCACGTTGCACAATTGCAAGCTTTGGATGTAGATACCAATGCTGCTGTTAATACTAATAATTCGGCAGCACCTGTATATCAATTGTCGGCAAAATACAATGCGGCCAAGAAAAAGGCCGATCAAGATAAAGGGTTATCGCAACAAGAAATTGAAGAGGCTACTACTGAGGTAATATTAGAGTTGTTGGATGATATAGATTACCTGGATTCAGGCGGAAATAATATTAAAGACCGGGTGGGGCAAGGCGTTATGTACCTGTTTGATTCAGATTATGGCGCAGTTGAAGGAATGGTTTTATTGCCATCTATTGCTGAAGTAACCTCTGATATTAAGAAAGGAGTATTTAGAATGGCACTAAGCCATGAATTGTCTCACTATATCAGAACAGTGGGTAACCAAAGCGAGCAGGCTAGTTTTCCTCAAGTAGAAGAAGTCATTAATGACATTGATTGGGATGCGGAACTCAAGAAGCACCCCAATGGTAATAAGGCGAACTGGAAGGAAGAAGTAAGGGCCGATTTAAAAGGAATGCAGATAGAGTATAGTGCTACCGGGAAGCTACCTACTAAGTCAGATTTGGCAAAATTTCAGGCAATGTTGGGACATGCGGTAGACAATGCACACCCCCCAGCGGCTTTAAGGATAAGTGCTATGCAAACGTATAAAAATGAAATAACCTCTGGTTCTAGTTGTTGCTACCTTACCACAGCCTGTGTGCAAACCAAGGGGCTACAAGATAACTGTGAAGAGTTAATGGCTTTAAGGTATTTTAGGGATAATTATCTATTAAATCATCCACAAGGGGTAGAGTTGTTTGATTTATACTATGACTATGCTCCCATGATTGTGAAAGCAATTGATGAAAGCGAGGAGAAAGATATCATCTATGAGTACATTTATTTGGTGGTACAAAGTTGTGTAAATGCGATCAAAAAAGGAGAGTTATACAATGTATTTGAAAAATATTGTGAAATGGTTGTCAAACTCAAAGAGCACTTTATTCCTGAAGAAGAAATTCCTTATGAGTTGCTTCAAGTATAACATCAAATTGCCAATTTGTTAAAGAATCACTTAAGCGATGATGAAAACTATCATAGCCCTTGACACCTTAGGGTTGTGATAGTTTTGTTTTCATA
This sequence comes from Microscillaceae bacterium, assembly GCA_003483885.1. Classification (GTDB taxonomy): domain Bacteria; phylum Bacteroidota; class Bacteroidia; order Cytophagales; family Microscillaceae; genus Microscilla. The sequence continues at coordinate 5,142 of DMXI01000413.1, read as the reverse complement.
GTGGAGTTTAACTATAAAATTTAACAAGCATTTGTTTTATCTTTTTCTTTGGCCAATTCCCAAAACGTATCATTTTTATCTTCATTGGGGCGGTCATCACACGGGAAATCCTTCTCAATGAGTATATCCAATGCTTCAGAGTCGACAGGTTGTGTAATTTCAATCCCTACTTGATTGCTATTGATCCAGGTTTGGGCTTGTTGAGCAGGCAGCAAGACACTTATTTCATTGTTTTCAAAAATGGCCTTGACTTCTGCCAAATCCTGGCTGATTTTTAGGGAAAAACGAAAGTGGGTTTGAGGGCCAAATGTCAGGCTTTCGGCAATGACACCTTCTTGCTGGAGTGTATCCAAATCTGATTTTCGTACCCGTAGGCGTAGGCTATTGTCGGTGCAGCGTAGTTTCATAGTTATTCAGTTGGTAGTTAAGAGTTAGGAATTTGTAGCTCCTATATTCTCAAATTATTATATGAATAGAGAAAAGAGCCAGCATAAACTACTGACTCTCAGTTATAATAATTAATCATTAAAAATTAACAATCAATAATCATTTTAGTCTTCCTTTACTTTCAGTACCAATTTACCCAGTTTTTCGCCGCTAAACAGGCGCAAAAAGGTTTCCCGGAAGTTATCAATACCCTCGTAAATGTCTTCTTTACTTTTGAGCTTGCCTTGGGCCATCCACATGCCCATTTCCATGGCCGCTTTTTGGTAGTCTTTGGCATAGTCAAATACCACCATTCCCTCCATGCGGGCGCGGGCTACCAACAAATTTAAGTAGTTTTTAGGCCCTTGTATGTTTTGCAAATTATTGTATTGCGAAATGGCTCCACAAACCACGATACGGGCGCGCATGCGTAAATTAGCCAGAGCAATATCTAGAATCTCACCCCCCACATTATCAAAATATACATCTATGCCTTTGGGGCAAAGCGCTTTGAGAGCCTTGTATACATTTTCGTTTTTATAATCGATGGCTCCGTCAAAACCCAGCTCATCTTTGAGGTATTGGCATTTATCTGGGCCACCAGCAATACCTATTACAGTACAACCCTTAATTTTGGCAATTTGTCCTACAATGCTTCCAACTGCTCCCGCAGCTCCCGATACCAACACAATGTCTCCCTCTTTGATGGCGCCCACGTCCAGAATACCAAAATAAGCAGTCATACCAGGCATTCCTAAAGTGCCAATATATACGGGCATAGAGGCGAGCTTAGTATCTACTTTGTACCAGTCTTTTCCGTCAGTTACAGCATATTGCTGTACTCCACCAGCACCCGATATTACATCGCCTACCTTAAAGGTGGAGTGTTTGGATTCTATTACTTCCCCAATAGAGCCAGCCCGCATCACTGCACCGATTTGCACTGGTGGAATGTACGACTTGCCCTCATTCATCCAACCCCGCATGGCTGGGTCCAGCGAAATGTAGTGTTGCTTTACCACTACTTGGCCTTCTTCAGCGGTAGGTATTTCAGTTTGGATCGTTTCCCAGGTAGATTCATCGGGCAAACCTACTGGACGTTGTTTTAATATAACTTGTTTGTTCATTGTAGCAGATAGTTTTCTTGATAAAATTATTTGATGGTCAGGGTGTTCAATGGTTGCGTACTTTATGACACAACCATTGAATAATCACTACTTGTTTAGAGACGAGAGGCTAACGTTTAATTAAACATTAAGAGTGTTCAGAGAAATTATATAATTACTTTTTTGAGGTAAAAAATTACTTCAAATGCAGCAGAATCCTCCTTTGAAGGAGGTGCCGCTTGCGGCGGAGGATGTTTTCTAAGCCCAAATGATCATTTTGAGTGTGTTTTATTCGGTTACATCCCCCTAAGCCCCCTTCAAAGGGGGATTTTAATTGGTTTTTCTTAGCGAAAAACACTTTTTATTTTTTGTTAAAGTATTTCTCTGAACAGCCCTAATTAACCATTCATCATCAAAAGCTAGTTTTCCATTACTTTCAACACCAACTTACCCAGTTTTTCACCAGAGAATAAGCGGTTGAACGTGTCCCGGAAGTTTTCAATACCTTCATAGACATCTTCCTTAGTTTTAAGCTTGCCTTGAGCCATCCACATACCCATTTCCATGGCGGCTTTTTGGTAGTCTTTGGCATAATCCATCACAATGAAACCTTTCATCGTTCCACGATTGATCAAAAGCGATAAATAGTTTTTGGGACCTTCAATACCACTGGTACTGTTGTACTGTGAAATAGCACCACACAAAGCCACCCGGCCGTTCATACGTAAAAAGGCCAATGCTGCGTCCAGAATCTCACCCCCCACATTATCAAAATATACATCGATTCCCTTAGGACATTCGCGTTTGAGCGCTTCGTATATGTTTTCACTCTTATAGTCAATGGCGGCATCAAAGCCTAGCTCTTCTTTGAGATATTTACATTTATCTGGGCCACCGGCAATACCTACTACGGTACAACCCTTGATTTTGGCAATCTGCCCCACAATGCTTCCTACTGCTCCGGCAGCTCCTGAGATAAGTACTACTTCTCCTTCTTTGATTTGGCCTACTTCCAAAATTCCAAAATAAGCGGTCATTCCAGGCATCCCCAAAGTACCAATATATACTGGCAAAGGCGCTAACTTAGGATCTACTTTGTACCAGTTTTGCCCGTCAGTAGCAGTATATTGTTGTACACCACCCCAGCCAGATACAAAATCTCCTACTTGATAATCAGGATGTTTAGACTCTACCACTTCACCTACCGAACCCGCGCGCATTACTTCTCCAATGCCCACTGGAGGTAAATAAGACTTGGCATCATTCATCCAGCCCCGCATCGCAGGATCAAGTGAGATGTAGTGTTGTTTTACTACAAATTGACCTTCTTGAGCCGTAGGCATGTCGCTTTGGGTAGTTTCCCAGGTGTTTTCGTCTGGCATGCCCACCGGACGTTGTTTTAGTATAACTTGCTTGTTCATTTCTATAGATAGTTTTATTGGTTAGATTGTTTTATGACCAAATGAATACGATTGATACGCAAAGTCATCTGGTCATAAAGTCATCAAAAATTAATAATTATTTTATAACTCAGCGCATAAATAAGAAGCTTCATTGATGGCTTTTTTGGCGTCTAGTTCGGCGGCTACATTGGCTCCTCCAATCAAATGCACGTTCAATCCTTTAGCCTGAAGTTCCTCATACATCTCGCGTAAAGGTTCCTGCCCAGCGCAAACCACCACATGGTCTACATCCAGTACTACCGGATTGCCATCACGGATAATATGGAAACCATCATCGTCGATTTTTTGGTATTCTACGTTACCCATCATTTTTACCTCTTTCATTTTGAGGCTACTACGGTGAATCCATCCCGTGGTTTTACCCAAATTCTTCCCATGCTTGCCCGAAGAACGTTTCAGTAAATAGATTTCCCGAGGCGAAGGTGCAGGTTGAGCCTCCATCAAAGCTCCTCCTTTGCTATAAGCCATATCTACACCCCATTCTTTCATATATTCGGCAGTGTTCACACTTGGTGAAGCCTCTTCTGGGTTATGCGCTAAAAACTCGGCCATGTCAAAACCAATTCCCCCTGCGCCTACAATGGCTACTTTGTTGCCTACAGGCTTGTTGCGGTACAGTACGTCTACATAATCTAATACCTTGGGGTGGTCAGCTCCCTCGAAAGTAACTTTACGCGGAGTTACTCCAGTAGCAATGATGATCTCGTCATAATTACCTGCAGCAAGTTCTTCGGTAGTCACCCGATGATTGAGGTGTACATTCACTCCGTACTTTTTCATCATCACATCATAGTAGCGGATGGTTTCGGCGTATTCTTCTTTACCAGGAATGACCTTGGCCATATTGAACTGTCCGCCAATTTCGGATTCTGCTTCAAAAATATCTACAGCGTGTCCTCTCTCACCCAATACCGTCGCACTGGCCAATCCGGCAGGTCCGGCACCTACCACGGCAATTTTTTTCTTTTGAGTAGCAGGAGTAAAATTTAGTTTGGTTTCGTGACAGGCCCGTGGGTTTACCAAACAAGACGTAAGCTTACCTTGGAAAGTATGGTCTAAGCAGGCTTGGTTACAAGCAATACAGGTATTGATTTCTTCAGATTTGCCGTCTATGGCTTTTTGCACAAAAAATGCATCGGCCAGGAAAGGACGGGCCATAGATACCATATCTGAGCAACCTTCTTGCAATACTTGTTCGGCAATTTCGGGGGTATTGATTCGGTTGGTGGCAATCAAAGGAATGTTTACCTCGCCCATCAAACGTTTGGTTACCCAGGCAAAACCACCTCGGGGTACTACTGTTCCAATGGTAGGTACGCGTGCTTCGTGCCAGCCAATACCAGTATTGATGATAGTGGCTCCAGCCTTTTCTATTTCTTTGGCCAAAATCACCACTTCGTCCCAGGTACTGCCTTCATCTACCAAGTCTAGCATCGATAAGCGATAAATGATGATAAAATTAGGGCCTACTTTCTCTCGAACTCTTTTTACAATATTAATCGGAAATTGTATGCGATTTTCATAATCACCACCCCATTCGTCGGTGCGCTTGTTGGTTTTTTTGGCAATAAACTGATTGATTAGATATCCTTCAGAACCCATAATTTCTACACCATCGTAGCCTGCTTCCTGGGCCAGTGCTGCACAAGTGGCAAAGTCCTGAATTTGTTTTTCAATGCCAGCTGCATCCAATTCTTTAGGTGGAAAAGGGGCAATGGGAGCCTTGAGAGGAGAGGGGGCTACCGCCATAGGATGGTAAGCATAACGACCCGTATGGAGGATTTGCATACATATTTTTCCGCCTTCTTTATGTACCGCTTCGGTAATCAGGCGATGCTCTTCTACTTCTTTGGGGCTATCTAGTTTGGCCGCACCAGGAGCTACCGATCCTTCGGGATTAGGGGCAATCCCGCCCGTTACAATGAGTCCTACTTGTCCTTTGGCCCTTTCGGCATAATAAGCAGCAGCGCGCTCGAAGCCGTGTTTGGCCTCCTCGAGCATGGTGTGCATAGAGCCCATCAATACCCGATTTTTAAGCGTGGTAAATCCTAAGTCTAATGGTGAAAGTAATTTATCGTACATAATTTTTCCGATAACTATATTGATTAATACATTGGTTTCTTCTGTAGCTTAACCTCCCAGCGTAG
>DMXI01000351.1 GCA_003483885.1 Microscillaceae bacterium | reverse complement strand
AAAAAAATTTAAAATTTTTACACAAACCAGGTTTGGAGAGAACAAAAACGATGTAGATGAATAGTGTAAAAAATGCCATAGGATGCATTCCTAGCCTCTTTTGCTTGGTTAGAGTGAGAGGTGCAAATTGCTTATTAAATTATTTATAAAGCGTAAAATAAATCAGTACATCCAGGAACAAATCTTGAACAATCGTTTATGACAACCTGTTTGTACCCTGTATCTATTTCTGGATACATTTTTGGGGAAGCATAGCTGTTTAATAAAAATTATTTGCTATTTTTAATAAATTAGATAGTAATCAGGGCATTTCTCAACCTTACTTCCTATCAGATCACCTCTCTGGAAAAGTTTTTTTATACTATGAACAAGAAAAGTTATTTTTTTAGTCTATTGGTGGCCTCAATGCTTGGTGGAATCGTAGCTATCAAACTCAACCAATACCTGCAACCAACCCAACAAACCGAATCAATTCAAGAACGGCAAAATATTCAATTGGCAAGTTTTCTAAAAGATTCAACTGTAAAAGTACCTAAGGGGCTAAATTTTATAGTGGCAGCCAATGCAGTAAAATCATCTGTGGTGCATATTAAAACCACCTATGGTGGCAGAGGTAAATACTCTTCCTCTTCTGATCCTCTGGAAGACATGTTTCGTCAATTTCATGGCAATGACAGCTACCGCCGCCGTCGTCGTTCCCGTCAATCCTCAGGTTCAGGGGTAATTATTACCGACAATGGGTACATTGCTACCAACTATCACGTGATAGAAAACGCTGGTCAAATAGACGTGATATTGAATGATAAACGAAGTTACGAAGCCAAGTTAATCGGGAAAGACCCTACTACTGATTTAGCCTTGTTGAAGATAGATGAAAAGAATCTACCTTTTGTAAAGTATGGTAACTCTGACAAATCAAAGATTGGTGAGTGGGTATTGGCTGTGGGTAACCCTTTTGATCTTACGTCTACCGTGACGGCGGGTATCATCAGCGCCAAAGGAAGAAATATCAACATTTTGAGTGGACAATATGCTATTGAATCTTTTATACAAACCGATGCAGCCGTAAACCCTGGAAACAGTGGGGGTGCTCTGGTAAATTTGCAAGGAGATTTAATTGGAATTAATACTGCCATAGCAACCCGAACTGGTTCTTATTCGGGGTATTCTTTTGCGATTCCTGTAAACATAGTGAAGAAAGTACTGGATGACTTAATGCAGTATGGACAAACCCAACGTGCTTTGCTGGGTATTTCTATTCAAAACGTAGACGCTGACTTTGCCCGGGATAAAGATTTAAGTGTGGTGAGTGGAGTGTATATTGCTACTTTGACCAATTCGGGAGCTGCCAAGAATGCCGGGTTAAAAATAGGAGACGTAATTACCAAGATCGATGATCAGAAGGTAACCAATATGGCCGATTTACAATCATTGATTGCTACACGACGCCCTGGTGATAAAGTAAAAGTGACCTATGCCCGTGGTAAACAAATCTTGAATACTGTGGCTACCCTACGCAATAGGCAGGGTAATTTTGATATTACCAAGAGCCCTAAAAAGGAAGAAAATGAAAGAATACTAGGAGCTGTGTTTGAAAGACTTACTGTCTCGGAAAAAGAAAAATATGGCGTAGAAAACGGGGTAAAAGTAAGAGAAGTAGGCAATGGAAAGCTCAAAGAATCAGGCATTCGTAAAGGGTTTGTCATTACCTATTTTGGGGAAGAAGCAGTAGATTCACCTGCAGATATTGAACGTTTGATAAAAAAACGCAAGAGAGTAATTGCCATTGAAGGAGTTTATAAAAATGGCGAAAAAGCTTATTATGCCATTGGTTGGTAGTACAAAAGCTATAAAATTCAAGTAAAGGGTATTTTGGTCAAAAACCAGGATACCTTTTTTATTGGGTCAAAATTGGCGTAACTTTGCCCAAGTTTATCAGAACGAACTCATCTGACTTATTAGAGTTAAAATCAACACACGATCAAGAGTTCATTAATCATTAATTGATAATATGGAAGCTACAACAAAAACCACTGAAGAAATTCAAGAAATCCTACGTACGCTTGGGATTCAAGACCTGAACCCTTCTTATGGTACTGGACAAAATTACGGAGCTAGCGAAGGAGGCAACCAAAAGGCTATTCATTCTCCTATAGATGGTCAATACCTGGCTACCGTAAAGTTTGCTACTCGTGAAGAGTATGATCAGGTAATTGTAACAGCTCAAAAAGCTTTTTTGACATGGCGTGAAATGCCGGCGCCAAAACGTGGTGAAATTGTTCGTCAGATTGGAAATAAATTAAGAGAATACAAAGAACCTTTGGGTAAACTGGTGACCCTGGAAATGGGTAAAATTTATCAGGAAGGTTTGGGTGAAGTACAAGAGATGATTGATATCTGTGACTTTGCCGTAGGACAGTCTCGTCAACTGTATGGTAAAACCATTGCTTCAGAGCGTCCTGAACACCAAATGCTTGAAAAATACCAGCCATTAGGGATTGTAGGTATTATCTCCGCTTTTAACTTCCCAGTAGCAGTTTGGTCTTGGAATGCTATGATTGCTGCTATCTGTGGTGATGTATGTATTTGGAAACCTTCTGAAAAAACACCTTTGTGTGGTATTGCTTGTCAGCATATTGTAGCTCAGGTAGTGAAAGAAAATGATTTACCTGAGGGTATCTTTAGCTTTATCAATGGAGGTGCAGACTTGGGTAAGTGGATGGCTGAAGATCGTCGCGTTCCTTTGGTATCAGCCACGGGTTCTACTCGTATGGGTAAAAGTGTAGCTCAAACCGTAGCTGGACGTTTAGGGAAGAGCTTGTTGGAATTGGGCGGAAACAATGCCATCATTATGACAGCTAATGCCAATATCGAAATGGCATTGAGAGCAACTGTGTTTGGGTCAGTAGGTACTTGTGGTCAGCGTTGCACTACTACCCGTCGTTTGATCATTCACGAATCAATTTACGACCAGGTAAAAGATCGTTTGGTACAAGCCTATGGTGGGCTAAAAATTGGCAACCCAATGAATGAAAATACTTTGGTGGGGCCATTAATTGACAAAGATGCAGTGAATGGATTTACCAACGCGCTTGAAGTAGTTCAAAAAGAAGGTGGTAAACTCTTGACTGGTGGCGAAGTATTAACCCTTGATGGGTTAGAAGGTGGTAACTATGTGCAACCTGCCATTGTAGAAGCCGAAAATGGCTATGAAATGGTACAGGAAGAAACCTTTGCGCCTATCTTGTATTTGATCAAGTATAGTGGAGAGGTAATCAATGCTATCAATATTCAAAACGATGTAAAACAAGGCTTATCTTCTGCTATTTTCTCTGACAATATTCAGGAGACAGAAGCTTTCCTTTCGTTCCGTGGTTCAGATTGTGGGATTGCCAATGTAAATATTGGTACTTCGGGTGCTGAAATCGGCGGAGCTTTTGGTGGTGAGAAGGAAACTGGTGGTGGACGTGAGTCTGGATCAGATGCCTGGAAAGCATATATGCGTCGTCAGACAAATACTATCAACTATAGCCAGGAATTGCCTTTGGCTCAGGGAATTAAATTTGATGTTGACGTAGATTAATTCCTAAAATAATCTGTGAAATTCGTAAACATCAATTCATCAAAATTCGTCTTAAGCAAGATGGGGAAACCACATTTCCTCTCTTGCTTTTTTTATTTCTTACAGCGAATTCTTTTGACAATAAATTAGTATTCCACAAGAGAATTTGTATTTTGGCAGGTACATATGGCGATATTTAGACAATTAGCGTTAAGTTTGTTAATTGTTTAATTACAAAATGTTTTTTATTTTTAATTCAGATCCAGTTGGTTATAAGTTATAAGTGCAAAGCGAAAAAAACATAAAGGTATACTTACAAATAT
>DMXI01000342.1 GCA_003483885.1 Microscillaceae bacterium | reverse complement strand
GTATTTACTACCGTTTCAAGAGACATAAGCTTATGTACGTCTACATCGGTACTGTAACGAGCCGCCTGAGGGCAATAAGCGCAGTCTTCGGGGCAACCTCCCGTTTTGATAGAAAGCAAACTACTGATTTGTACCTCGGCATAGTCTTTATTCTGACGGTGAATAGTAGCTGCCTCAAACATCAAATCTAGCAGAGGTTTATGATATATGGCTTCAATCTCTTCGAGAGTCCAGTCGTGTTTTGTCATATCACAATTGGGAATTTATTATCTAAAAACTTTATAATCAATGCTTTATATTCTTGAGATAAAATAATTTATCTCATCAAATGTTTTGCAAGTTAACAGAGGATCGCTTAGAATGCGAACATTTGAGGTTTTTTTGTGGAAGGAGTCATTGTTAAACCTAACCAAGGAGCTTTGTCTTTCGGAAAAACCTACATAAATTGGTTGATCTTGAAATAGCAAATTATTGATGCTTATGGCTGGCTTATTTGATACCCTCTTTAAACTTCGTTTGAAACACGAAAATGATCCGCTGGAAGATTACACTACTGAAATCTTTGCCCACTGTCTTAGTTTAAATAAAGAAATTCTATACGATTTTTTAAAATCTCACAAGATTTTAGAGCAGGAGTTTGAAAACTACTCTATTACCACTCAATATCACCTTACTAAAATTAATAACCATGACTCGGATAGTCGTCCTGATGTAGCTATTTTTTTGGATAATGCTGTTATATTTTTTGAGAATAAAGTAGGTTCGGCAGAAGGGCAAGAGCAATTAAAAAGATATGCCGAGCATCTGGATCAAAGGAATATTAAACATAGAATCTTGGTATACCTGACGAGAGATTATGAAAAAAAAGAACGAACTGACCTTGTAAAAGATTGCAAGCACAAAGACTCTATTCGCTTTATTCAGTTGAGATGGTATGAGGTAGCAGGCTTTTTTGAGAAACACCAGGAGCAAAGTCAAATCATCAAAGAATTTTTCATCTTTCTTAAAACTAAAAACCTATATATGAACAAAATATTCACTGAAGCAGACATTCAGACTCTTAATAATTTCAGCAATGTTACTCAGATGATGGATGAAACCATGGGTGGTATAATTGCTGAAAAGTTTGAAAATATCGATGGAAATATCTCTCAATATTCTGCAAGATTTACCCAATTAAGGAATCACAATCGCTATATCGATGGTCATAGCTTTGCGGGTAAACACTGGATAGGGTTTGGTTACTGGTTCAAGTATTATGATGAACAGACATCTCCAGAATTATTTGCAGTTATAGAGCTAGGTCCCAAAGCCCCTCTAAGAAATCAGTTAGTAAGTATCTTAAAAACTGTCCTTAGCAATGAAAAATATCAACACTGGCGACAATATTCACTAGATGATCCTTCATCTTGGGCGGGTATTTCTTATGGTAAAAGTCTGGAAGAGTTCCGACAAGGGCCAGATCATATAAAAGCCATTCAAAACTTCTTTCTTGAAATATTAGATGAACTGGATGCGATATTTAAAACCTACATTAAACCTTTGGTCAATGAACACCTGAAAAAAATTGGGCAAGCACTTTAAAAGTACTGCCCAACTGATGGTGGTTAGGGTGAAAACTATGCTATGTTCTTATTTAAATTTATAGGTTAAATTCACAGTAAAGATGTTGGACGCCAGACCATTACTACGACGATAGGTACCGTAGCGCAGGCTCAAAGCGTTCAAAGGCTTGACCAAAATACCTTTGGGGGGTGCAAGCCTCAACCCTACTCCTACAAACTGGCTCGAAAACCCTGACAAGTCGTAATCACTGGTAAAGAAGGTTTCGGTTAAGTTATGTTGGCGATAGGGGGCAAAATACTGAGCCTGGGTTTGGGTGTACAAACGGGCAAACGGATAGAAAGACAAGCCTTGCAGCATTTTAAAAGGCGCTTCCAAACTTAAGGTATGAGCCGTAAGTCCCCAGTTGTCCCAATAATAACGATAATACCCTCTCAAAATCAGGAAATCGCTCACGAAGTAATTGGCCCTTATCCCAAATGGTAGTTTAAAACGGGTATCGGGTAGGTGCTCAATTTTGGCTTGGGTTTGCCCCTGAAAATACACCCGATGAAATGGCGTAGATAACCAGCCTTGCTGGTACACTATATCAGTCAAGAAAGCTACCTGCAATCGCTTATTGATTACCTGGTTGTATACAATAGAAGCTGAGTAAGAATTACGCGGGGTAGTGGCGTAATCATCATCTTCGTCTTCATCTACTCCTGGAGGTGTGGGAGGTCGTAATTCTTTAGGAAAAATCAAACTCCACTGATCCCAAAAAGCAGACAGACTTACGCTTATTTCTCGGTTACGATCAGGTGAATATTTAGAGAATGAAATACCTGCTCCACGTGATTCATAATCATATTCGGTAGAGTAAGATAAGTTGGCACCAATCGTGAAACGTTTCTTTTGATTATCTAGCTCCCAAGACAGAGAGGGGTACACATGCACGTCTCCTGACGAAGCCGACGAAATCGTATTGGGGTCGATGTTGTCTGACGAAGCAGAGGTGTAACTATCTACCCCCACATTGAACGAGAAACTATGCAAGTTTTCGCGTTTGCCTTGATATACCAACGAAAACCCAGTATTGGTAGCAACGTTATTCAATAGTTCGGTGCCTAATCCTCCAGTAACGGCAGCATTGTTTCCGTCTTGTTGATAATAACTGAACAGAAAGTTGGCCTCGGCCTTTACCAGTTTACTTTTCTTGTATTGTTTTTTGGCCTCGGTAGAATCTTGGGCCACACCAGTCAATCTAACCGTCAGTAGTAACAGGATGGTTATGGTCAATATTTTTTTCATATCTTTAGTTTTTAGTTGGCAGTTTGTAGTTAGGAGTTCGTGGTTTATAGTGAGTAATTTAAACACTACAAACTGATGACTACTAACTATGAACTAATCACTAATTACAACCGCACCCTCCTCCGGTTTTGCCTCCGTTGGCACCTGCGGCTCCTTCTCGGTAAAACTGAAAATACGTCTCTACTTTGGCGACTTTGCGACCTGCGAGTTTCATGTCACTATCATTCAGGTACATCTTCTGATAGCTTTTGACTGTCGTACAAGACGACATAACCACGCTGGCTACCAACGCGGCAAATAATATTCTGCTTATATTCTTCATTCTTTAAATTATTAAAAACAGATGGTGAAAACTTTGACTATCAAACACTTGGGTTTAATAATCTTGTAAAGGTATATTTTTGGAATAGTGTACTTTTTGGGCATCGTCTACCAGGATGGCTTCTACCCCATTGAGTTGATTGACAAGGTCAAGACCTACTTCTTTGCCTAATACAAATACTGAAGTAGCTAAGGCATCGGCTAATTCGGCATTGGGACAAATAATGGTAACGCTCTTGAGACCAGTGACTGGGTAGCCAGTGCGAGGATCGATGATGTGGGTGTATTTTTTGCCGTCTATTACAACAAACTTCTCATAATTTCCAGATGTCACAACGGCTTGGTTTTTCACAGCCAAACGGGCAAAGGCTTGATTTTTAAAATTTGGGTTGGCAATACCAATAGTCCAGGGCTTGCCATTGGGTTGGTTGCCCCAGGCGGCCAGGTCACCTCCCGCATTGATGATTCCGTTTTTTACCCCTCTTTTTTGCAGCAATGCTTTGGCTCGCTCTGCGGCATAACCTTTGCCAATGGCACCAAACCCAATGCGCATACCTTTGTTTTTGAGAAACACGGCACCATTTACCTTGTCAATTACAATATTGCGGTAGTCGATCAAACGAACGGCTTTTTTGGCAGTGGCCGCATCGGGAAGTTGCTTGAGTGAGCCATCGAAATGCCAAATGCTCTTATCGATGGAGCCAAAGCTAATATCAAATGCTCCTTGGGTAAGTTTAGACACTCGGTTGGCTCGTTCGATGAGGGAGATCAATTCGGTATCTACCATCACCGATTTTAGGCCCGCAGCTCGATTGATGGCCGAGGTTTGGCTTTGCTTATCCCAGCTAGAAATCAATTGTTCAATACGTTTGATCTCAGCAATGGCAGCATGAATATGGTGTTGAGCCGTTACCTGGTTTTGATCCACTACGATTACCTCAAAACGACTCCCCATCAGCAAAAGGGTCTTTTTAAATACACGCATGCCGTGGGTTTCATCCAACTTCAGGGAGTTATTGAGTGACCCTGTTTCGGTGTTTTTAGGAGCTTGTTTTTTTACCAATGGCTTGATTTGGGCCACAAAGGCATCAGGAGTCAGGCGTGGTAAGCCTTCCCAGGTTTTCATCACTTTACCTTGGGCATTGATCAACAAGGTAAGCGGAAAAACTCCTTGACGGTTGTATTTTTCGGCCAAAGCTTCGTTGTGTTTTATCTGGTCTTTGGCCAGGCGGTTTTTACGCTTCCGCGGGAAGTCGGCTCGTACCAAAATCAGATTTTTGTCAGCAAACTGCTCAAAAGCAGGGGCTGCAAATATTTTCTTCTTCATTTGAATACAAGGCGAGCACCAGTCCGAACCAGCAAAGTTGAGCAAGATGAGTTTGCCACTGGCTTTGGCCTCAGCTTGTGCTTTAGGCATATTGGTGCTCCAATCGATGGCATAACCTGGCACCAATAGCGTCAGTAGTAATAATCCAGAAAGAAAAATTTTTCTCATGTTGGTTAAAAAAAATTAGTGAAACCAAGGAAGTCTGTAAGCAGTAACCTATCAGTGTTAAGCGATGCTGTTATCCAGAAACTTTATCATTGTTTCTTGTCTATGGCACTACTTATTATCTGATATCTCAGGTTGGTCAAGTGCAGATATTAGTAAAAACACCTTTTGCTTGCTATTTGCGAAAGTAGTGACCTGGTAGAACCAGATTATTAACATTCTTTAATAAAATTCTGAGATATCTTATTTTTAGTTTTTTAACAGATGCTTAAGTGCTATTCATCTCGTGAGAAATAGCATTGCTCGCTAAAAACTGAGAAGTTGCTCTATAAACACTTCCTAAAAAATCAGGTGGGTAAACGGTAAAACAAGGTTTTACCTACAATTCTGAAAAGATCTTACTATTGGCTCAATGCCTTATTATGTAAGTATATGAAATGAAAAACGTTGAGTGATTTTTAAAGAGAAGGCAAGTGTATTTGATTTGTACTCTTTTTTTTCAAAAAAAATGTAACCAATCTCTTATCCTCTGGTTTAGTTCTTCTGTGTTCCCTACGCATTTTGTGCCTATTATCATTGTGTAACCCAACTTTATAAGAGTATGCTTAAAAATTATAATCTGGACTAAAAAAGTGCCTTTTACGCACTGATTTTAGCA
>DMXI01000281.1 GCA_003483885.1 Microscillaceae bacterium | reverse complement strand
TTGGTGGAGGAACTGCCAACGTCAAAGGAATCAACGAAGGATACCTCAAGTTCAAAGAAATTCTTGTCAACATCGATAACCGATACGTAGACACTGTCAACACCGAAGAATTGGTAGACTATTCTATTGAGAAGATGCTGGAAAAACTCGATCCGCACTCTTCTTACATCCCTAAAAAACGAGTAAAACAAGCCAACGAGCAACTAAATGGTAGTTACGATGGCATTGGTATTGAATTCAATATCTTTAAAGACACCGTTTATGTAGTCGCTCCCCTCTCGGGTGGACCTTCTGAGAAAGTAGGTTTGCAGTCCGGGGATAAAATCATTAAAGTAAATGGAGAAAATATCGCGGGCATCAAGATAAACAATCTGGGTGTACGTAAAAGGCTGCTTGGTAAAAAAGGCTCTAAGGTAAAAGTAAGCGTAAAACGAAGTGGTGAAGGACAACTGCTTGATTTTACCATTACTCGAGATAAAATTCCCCAAAACTCAGTAGATGTAAGCTATATGATTGATGAGCACACCGGTTTTATTAAAGTGAGCCGATTTGCCCGTCGCACTTATATTGAATTTAGAGATGCCCTACAGGGTTTGACTAACCAAGGAATGAAGCGTTTGATTCTGGATTTACGCGATAACCCTGGTGGTTATATGGATCGTGCTATTAAAATGGCAGATGAGTTTTTGGCAGGAAATCCTAAAATTGTATATACCAATGGTAAAGGAGCTCGTTATGACTCAGAAGCAAGAGCCCGTTTTACTGGATTATTTGAAAAAGGGCCACTCATTGTACTCATTAACGAAGGAAGTGCTTCTGCCTCTGAGATTGTTTCAGGTGCATTGCAAGACAACGACCGAGCTTTGATTGTGGGTCGTCGTTCATTTGGAAAAGGCTTGGTACAACTCCCCATCGATTTGCGTGATGGCTCAGAGCTTCGCTTAACGATTTCACGCTACTATACTCCTAGTGGACGCTCTATCCAAAAACCTTATGGCAAAGATCCTAAAGATTACCGTTCAGATATTTTGCGCCGCTTCAGAAGTGGAGAAATGTTCAGCGCAGACAGCATCAAATTCAATGACTCATTGAAATATAAGACGGTACGAAAGAAACGTACAGTATACGGTGGTGGCGGTATTATGCCTGATTACTTTATTCCGGTAGATACTTCATATAATAGTCCTTATTATCGCAAGCTCTCTAACAAAAATATTTTCCAGGAATATTCATTTAAATACTTCAAGGCTAATCAGAAGCAACTCGAAGCTACAAAGCTCCGCAACTACATCAAAAGCTTTAAAGTGAGTGATGCTATGTTGCAGGAATTGATTGCTATGGGTAAAAAAGAAGGCGTAAAATACAAGGATGCTGACTTCAAGCGCTCTAAAAAAATGGTTAGAACCTTGATCAAAGCTTTGATTGCTCGCAGAGTATGGCAAGAAAAGGGTTTCTTCCCGGTTTGGTACGGCATAGATCGCACTTACCTTAAGGCTCTAGAGCTTTTCGACAAAGCTGCCGATTTACAAAATTAATCCGCTGAAATTTTAGCAGCATACTCAGTAAAACCTACTGGGTAAAATTTGCTAATTCTGAAACCGCAAAAAGTACAAAGGCTTGTATTTTTTGCGGTTTTTTTATATTTAGCACCTTATCAGAAATATTACTATGGTTCGCTTCAATAAAGCATATTGAAGCTATAAACACCTGTAAATCAATTGTGTTCAAATGGTTGAGCACACTACACAAACGAATAAAAATATTAATTATGGCTTATTATTATAAATTAGGAAATATACCTCCTAAAAGACATATCCAGTTTCGTCAGTCAGACGGAAGCTTGTATCACGAAGAATTGGTAAGCTCTAAAGGATTTAGCGGAATTTATTCCAACTTATACCATATTTATCCTCCTACCCGCATTCAAGAAGTAATGGATCCAGTACCAATCACCGATAAGGTAGTCCAAGATTTACCCTTACAACAGGTACACCTCAAAACTTCTACTCAAGGAATTACTGGAACAGATTTTCTTGATGCGCGTCGTATGCTTATGGTCAACAACGATGTACGCATTGCCATTTGCAATCCTTCTGAAAAAAAGATGGATTATTACTACAAAAATGGAGAAGCGGATGAAATGCTTTATGTACACGATGGTAGTGGGTATGTGTACTCTCAGTTTGGTAAACTCCGCATCAAAAAGGGAGACTATGTGGTAATTCCTCGTACTACCATCTATCGGGTAGAGTTTGACGAAGAACCCATACGTTTACTTATTGTAGAGTCTATGACTCCTATTGAGACTGTAAAACGCTACCGCAACGAATTGGGTCAATTGTTGGAGCATTCACCTTATTGTGAGCGCGATATTCACCCTCCTCAAGAGTTAGTCACGGAAGAAGAAAAAGGAGAATACATTGTAAAAATCAAAAAACAAGGATATTTGCACCAATATCGTTATGACCAAAGCCCACTGGACATTGTTGGTTGGGATGGTTTCTTATATCCTTATACTATTTCCATTTATGACTTTGAACCCATTACAGGGCGCATCCATCAGCCGCCACCAGTGCACCAAATGTTCCAGGCGCACAACTTCGTAATTTGTTCGTTTGTGCCTCGCTTATTTGACTACCACCCGCAAGCAATTCCTGCACCTTACAATCACTCAAATATCGATTCAGACGAAGTGTTATTCTATGCTGAAGGTGATTTTATGAGTCGTAAGGGCATTGATAGAGGGTCGTTTACTTTACACGTAGGTAGTTTGCCGCACGGACCACACCCTGGCACGGTGGAAAAAAGTATTGGCGCCAAAGAAACCCACGAATACGCGGTAATGATTGATACCTTTAAACCGCTACATCTTACTGAAGATTCATTGGAATTTGTAGACAAAGAATATCCTATGAGCTGGACAGTTTAAGTTACTGATTTAAAACACTTTAGATATCAAGCCACTCCTTTTGGGGTGGCTTTTTTGTATATGCTCTCCCCCTTTTTCTATTTGGGCTTGTCTGAAAAGCAAATAAACTAATCGAAACACAATCTATGAAAAAGAGCATTTTATTCTGCACCCTCTTGACACTGTTGGGCATAGTCCAATTAAAGGCCCAAAATATCCCAGTATCAGGAAAATTCAGTTATACTGAGAGTTTGGGCAAAACTGCTGGTGGTACAGGCATTTTTTATACCCATACAATTCACCTCAAAAACACCCAATCAGCGCTTTATTCAGTTGATGGTTATCAAGCCAGTTCTAGGTTAGCTTGCAAAGTAATAAAGCTAAAAGCGAATAGAGTTCAGTTGGTTTTTGATCATTTTGGTGAGCACGACATGTTCAAAAATGGGGATATCTATAAAAAAGGGCAAAAATTGATGACCTTGGAAAACAAAAACGGGCAGTGGTTGGTACAGTTTGCCAAGGATTTTCCGATGGATCAACAAGGGAAAACAATCGTATTCAAACAAATAAAATAGCGTATAAAATAAGGGGTAGCTCTCCTTTAAAAGTTACCCCTGTTTTTAAATTTCTAAGCCCCTACCGCAACCTGATACCTACCTGGCACAAATTGAAAAACTTTCATCAAACGATTCCAGGTATTGATTTGGGTAACTACCAAGGTAAGAAAACTTATTTCTTCTTTATTGAAATATGGCGACAAGGCATCATATACTTCCGAAGCAATGGGTTTTGCCGTTAGCAGGGTTACTTCTTCGGCAAACTTGAGGACCACTCGTTCGACATCTGAAAAATAAGAGGTGTCTTCCCATACACACAAAGACGACAAACGTAATTCGTCTTCACCCAGGTGTTTGAGCTCTTTGTGGTGCATGTCTACGCAATAAGCACATCCATTCAATTGAGACACTCGCAGCTTGACCAATTCGGCCAAATGGTGATCAATGGTAGAAGCCTTAAGAAAATCTTCTATTGCTCTAAGCTTTTCAAACATTCCCTGTGGTATTTCTTGATAAGTAATTCGTTCCATAATGACTTGATTTAGTGATGGTTCAAAATTACTGATGGTTTACAAGACAAAAATTAAGAAATCTTAAGAAAGGAAATGTCGCCTCACTTTTTATTTATTTTTTCGCAAGGCACTCAAGTGTTCAGGGGTCATGCCCAAGTAAGAAGCCAGCATGTATTGAGGCACACGCTGCACAAAACCAGGTAGCTCTTGTACGATGTGACGGTACATTTCTTCGTTGTTCATTTGTTGACGAAACTCAAGATGACGAAGTGCTGCTACCAGCATATTTTCGGTAATCATGCGAAAGGCTCGCTCTAGTTGAGGAATTTGCGCATACAATTGTTCTAGCTTACGTTTGCTCAAAGCCAATACGGTGGTATTTTCTACCGCCTGGATATACAAATGCGATGGTTGTACTCTGGTAAAGCTTTCGGTATTGGTCACCCACCAGTTCTCAATGCCAAATAGTAAGATGTGCTCTATTCCTTTGTTATCAATCCGAAAAGTACGTACCAAACCTTCGGTAATAAAATATTTATCCTTACAAATGTCGCCTTCTTTGAGCAAAAATGCTTTGCGCGTGTAGGTCTTTTGCTCCAAACAGCTACAAAGCACATCTATCTCTTGATGAGAAAAAGGCACATAACGATTAAAATACTGGTACAGTTGGTCAATCATACTAAAATAAGCCTTCAAAGAGATTTATATATCAAGGAAGAGGAGGCTCTTTGTCTTGCTCAACAAATCCTCCTCCTTCTTTATTTTATGTTATTACAAAAGACCTTGCAAGTATTGTTGCATATCTACTGCCTTTTGTTTTACCCAATCAGGTTCATAATTGCGCGCCACAATCCAGAATTCGTTGCCTTCTTGCCAAAAAGTAGCATCCAGGCAACCTTTTTCCCGTGGTTTTTCTTTAAAATGCCAATGAACGGAGTTTGGGTATTTTTTGCGTGTAAAAGAGCCAATATGAGAGATATATAACCCCAAGTGAGCGGCTGCTTTTTCTATTACATCGTGCATAAATTCGTTTGTGTATTGCTCCGAAAGCGTTACATCATAACGCTTAGATTTTGCTTCTTTTGCCATTATGTTTGCTTTTATTTTACAGTTATATAAAAATTGAAAGTAAAACCGCACAATTTATTTCAATCCAAAGTCCAAGTATTTACCGTTTACAAATATCTAACAACCAGATACTTATACAGCAAACACTTTGAAGAATGAATTGTAGTGCAGAAACAAAAGAGCTCTTATCTGTTTTCTGATACTTATATGATTTGGTTTGCAACAAACATATGGTACTTTCAAAATGATTACAAGACCAGTATCATTTTTATTGCTATTACCGTCTTTATTAACTATTAACTAAATCTACACAAGGGTAAAAAATAACGCTACCCATTAAAAATACAAGAGTAAATGCTCAATGACTCAGAAAGAGGCATAAATTGTGTTGCGTTGTTAGCATACCTCAGACAATCAATGATAACGGAATGAAACTAAAAAAAACGACCTTCCAGGACATTCCCAACCTCTCGAAACTATGCAAAGAAGCTTACAGTCATTATTTTGGCGAACATTGGACCTCCAATGGACTAGATTTGTACTTAGAAAATCAGTTTAGTCATCTGAGGCTCAAAAATGATTTGACCCAAACTAACTTGGCCTATTATTTTATCATGACCGAGGACACTCCTACCGGTTTTCTGAAAGTTCAATTCAATGTAGCCAATGATTGGTTTGCCGAAAGTAGTTGCGAATTGGAGAAAATCTATATTTTACCTCGTTACAAAAACCAGGGTTTAGGTGCTTTTGCCATTCAGCATTTAAAACAAAAAGCACAAGCGCTTCAACAAGAGATTTTGTTCTTACATGTGCTGGACACCAACCAAGGCGCTATCAAGTTTTACGAAAAATTAGGGTTTCAATCGCATGGGCAGCACCGACTAACAGTGCCTCATTTCAAAGATGAGCTACGTGGTATGAATCGCCTATATATCAAGTTATAAATTGTGTTTGAAAGAATTGAAGGGTATTAATATGTATAATCATACATTATGTTAAATATATAAAGATTAAAAAAACGACCTTAGAAATAAGGTCGTTTGATATAGATTGATTTCTTTCCACTTCTTGTATGGTCTTACCGATAGGGAGACCATACAATGCCTTCTTTGGTCTCGCTACGCTAAGACCAAAGACTTGAGGGAGTTTTTAGAATAATAAATTATTTTTGTTCCACAGTATTGGTCTTTATAAATATACATTATGTTAAATATATAAAGATTAAAAAAACGACCCTGTTTTCAGGGTCGTTTAGTATAGATTACTTATGTCATCTTAAGCAGTTTGCTCTTCTGCTACTTTCTTTTCTTCTTCTACCGCATCGCTTTCTACCCGAAGGTTGTTTACAATAAATTTTTGGCGATCAGAGGTATTTTTACCCATGTAATAAGCCAATACTTCATCAATGGAAGTATCAGGACGCAAAATTACTGGCTCAGCTCTCATGCCACTTCCAATAAATTGCCCAAACTCGTCGGGCGAAATCTCTCCCAGTCCTTTAAATCGGGTAATTTCAGGTTTACCTCCTAATTGCTTGATGGCTCTTGCCTTTTCTTTTTCGCTATAGCAATAGATTGTTTTCTTTTTGTTGCGCACCCGAAAAAGTGGGGTTTCCAAAATATACAAGTGTCCTTGTTTCACCAAATCAGGGAAGAACTGCAAAAAGAATGTCATCAATAACAAGCGAATGTGCATACCATCTACATCGGCATCGGTAGCCACTACAATTTTGTTGTAGCGTACGTTTTCAATACCATCTTCAATATCTAATGCGTGCTGAAGCAGGTTAAACTCTTCGTTTTCGTATACTACCTTTTTAGTGAGGTTATAACAGTTTAAGGGTTTTCCTCGCAAGCTAAATACAGCCTGGGTTTGCACGTCGCGGGCCTTGGTCAAAGAACCACTGGCCGAGTCTCCCTCTGTAATAAACAAAGTAGTTTCGTGACGGTTGTCTTTTTTCTGATCAGTAAAATGTACCCGACAATCACGCAATTTTTTATTATGTAAATTGGCTTTTTTGGCTTTTTGGTTAGCCAATTTTTTAATTACCGAAATATCTTTACGCTCCTTTTCTGATTGAAGGATTCGCGCCTCCATGGCCTTGGCCACCTCAGGAAAACGGTGCAGGTAATTGTCTAATTCAGTTTTGATAAAGTCGTTTACAAAAGCCCGAATGCTTAAGCCTCCGGGGGCAATTTGCTGTGACCCCAACTTGGTTTTGGTTTGGGATTCAAACACTGGCTCTTGCACTCGAATACTGACAGAGGCCACAATAGACGCTCTTACATCTGAGGTGTCAAAATCTTTGTTGAAAAACTCGCGGGCTACTTTTACCACACCTTCTCTAAAGGCGGAAAGATGGGTTCCTCCCTGAGTTGTGTTTTGCCCGTTTACAAACGAATAGTACTCCTCACCATATTGATTTGAGTGGGTCAGCGCTACTTCAATGTCGTTGCCTTTGAGATGGATAATGGGGTAACGTAGGTTGGTTTTGGCCGTTTTCATTTTGAGCAAATCCAACAACCCATCCTTAGAAAAGTACTCTTTGCCATTGAATTTAATCTTGAGTCCTGCATTCAAAAAGGCATAATTCCAGATCAAATCCTCCAGAAACTCTGGATTGTATTTATAATTGACAAATATTTCCTCATCAGGCTCAAAAATAGTCAGGGTTCCGTTACGCTCACTGGTAGCCGTTATTTTGGCATCATTGGTAACAATTCCGCGACTAAACTCGGCCATTTTGGTTTCGCCTTCGCGAAAAGCTTGTACTTTAAAATAGGTAGACAAGGCGTTTACTGCTTTGGTACCTACCCCATTCAGTCCTACTGACTTCTGGAAAGCGTCGGAATCATATTTACCACCAGTGTTGATTTTAGATACACAATCAATCACTTTTCCTAAAGGAATACCTCGCCCGTAGTCTCTGATGGTCACTCGACGTTCGTCTAGCTTAATTTCAATCTTTTTCCCAAACCCCATCATGTGCTCATCAATGGAGTTGTCTAAAATTTCTTTGACCAACACATAAATCCCGTCGTCTTGCGCGCCTCCATTCCCTAACTTTCCGATATACATACCAGGTCGTTTGCGAA